>NZ_JBJZOJ010000060.1:0-48070 GCF_047200655.1 Streptomyces sp. MS06 | reverse complement strand
CTCGCCGGGGGCGCCCGGGTGCGGCGCAGGGAGTGCCGGGAGAGGTGTCACAGCGCTGGTGGGACAGCGATACTGCTGTGCATGACGACCGAGACCGAGCAGCCGACGGCGCCGACCCTCACCATCGACGAGCTGGCGGCGCGGGCGGGCGTCACGGTGCGCACCGTCCGCTTCTACGGCACCAGGGGGCTGCTGCCGCCGCCGGTGCTCGGTCCGCGCCGGGTCGGCCACTACGGCCCGGAGCACCTGGGGCGGCTGGAGCTGATCGAGGAGTTGCAGCACCAGGGCATGACGCTGGCCGCGATCGAGCGTCACCTGCGGCAGCTGCCGCCGGACCTGAGCGCCCGGGACCTCGCGCTGCACCGCGCGGTGGTGGCGTCCGGGGCTCCCGAGGCGGTGGAGACGGTGGACCGGGAGGACCTCGACCGCCGGGCCGGGCGGACGCTGAGCGAGGAGGACGTGGCCCGGCTGGCGGCGATGGACGTGGTCGCGCCGGACGGCGACGGTTTCCGCGTGGACGCCGGCCTGCTGCGGCTCGGGGCCGAACTGCTGGACGTGCCGCTGTCGCAGGAGACGGTCCTCGCGGCCCGCGCGGCGCTGGTCGAGCACGGCCGGGCGGCCGCGCAGGAGATGTCGCGGCTGCTGCGCGAAGCGGTGGCCGACCGCGGCACGCAGGACGTGAAGTCCCTCTCCGCCCACATGCATCCGCTGGTGGTGCAGGCACTGCTGACGAGTTTCCAGCGCTCTCTGCGCCAGGAGCTGCGCGGCTGGCTGGACGAGGGCCGCTCCCCGGGGGCGGGGCCTGCGGGGAGCGGCCGCTGAGGTGGTGCGGGTCAGCGCGCGTCGGTGAAGGTCTCGCCCTGTTCGGCCTTGCGGACGAGCAGCGCGGGCGGGGCGAAGCGGTCGCCGTAGCGGGCGGCGAGTTCCCGTGCGCGGGCCACGAAGCCGGGCAGGCCCCCGTCGTAGCCGTTGACGTACTGCAGGACGCCGCCGGTCCAGCCGGGGAAGCCGATGCCCAGGATCGAGCCGATGTTGGCGTCGGCCACCGAGGTCAGCACGCCTTCCTCCATGAGCCGGACGGTGTCCAGCGCCTCGGCGAAGAGCATGCGCTCCTGCATGTCCCGGAAGGGGATCTCGGTGCCCGGCCGGGTGAAGTGCTCGCGGAGGCCCGGCCACAGGCGCAGCCGCTTGCCGTCCTCGCCGTACTCGTAGAAGCCGGCGCCGCCGCTGCGGCCGGTACGGCCGAACTCGTCGACCATGCGGTCGACGACGGCGTCGGCGGGGTGCGGGGTCCAGGTGCCGCCGGACTCCTCCACGGCCTGCCTGGTCTCCTTGCGGATCCTGCGGGGCAGGGTGAGGGTGAGGTCGTCCATCAGCGACAGCACCTTGGCCGGGTAGCCGGCCTGCGCGGCGGCCTGCTCCACGGAGGCGGGTTCGACGCCCTCGCCGACCATGGCGACGCCCTCGTTGATGAAGTGGCCGATGACGCGGGAGGTGAAGAAGCCGCGGGAGTCGTTGACCACGATGGGGGTCTTGTTGATCTGCCGGACCAGGTCGAAGGCGCGGGCGAGGGCCTCGTCGCCGGTTCGCTCGCCCTTGATGATCTCCACCAGGGGCATTCTGTCGACCGGGGAGAAGAAGTGCAGGCCGATGAAGTCGGCCTGCCGCTCCACTCCCTCGGCGAGCCCGGTGATGGGCAGGGTGGAGGTGTTGGAGCAGAGCAGCGCGTCCGGCGCGACGACCTGCTGCACCTCCTGGAAGACCTTGTGCTTGAGCGCGGTGTCCTCGAACACGGCCTCGATGACGGCGTCGCAGCCGGCCAGGTCGGCGACCTCGGCGGTGGGGGTGATGCGGGCGAGGAGCGCGTCGGCCTTCTCCTGGCTGGTGCGGCCCTTGGCGACGGCCTTGGCGCACAGCTTCTCGGAGTAGCCCTTGCCCTTGGCGGCGGATTCGGGGGTGACGTCCTTGAGTACGACGTCTATGCCGGCGCGGGCGCAGGCGTAGGCGATGCCGGCTCCCATCATCCCGGCGCCGAGCACGGCGACCCTGCGGACCCTGCGGGGTTCGACGCCCCGGGGCCGGTTGGCTCCGGCGTTGACGGCCTGGAGGTCGAAGAAGAACGCCTGGATCATGTTCTTCGAGGTCTGTCCGGCGGCCAGTTCCACGAAGTAGCGGGCCTCGATGACCTGGGCGGTCTCGAAGTCGACCTGGGCGCCCTCGACCGCGGCGGCGAGGATGTTGCGGGGCGCGGGGTAGGGGGCGCCGCCGGTCTGCTTGCGCAGGTTGGCCGGGAAGGCGGGGAGGTTCGCGGCGAACTTCGGGTTGGCCGGGGTGCCGCCGGGGATCCGGTAGCCGGGCCGGTCCCAGGGCTGCTGTGCCTCGGGGTGGGCGTCGACGAAGGCGCGGGCGCGGGCGAGCAGGTCCTCGGGGGTGTCGGCGACCTCGTCGACCAGTCCGTTGTCGAGGGCGCGGCGGGGGCTGTACTGGGTGCCCTGGAGGAGCACCTTCAGCAGCGCGTCGGTGATGCCGAGCAGGCGCACGGTGCGGACGACGCCGCCTCCGCCGGGCAGCAGGCCGAGGGTGACCTCGGGGCAGCCGATCTTGGAGCCGGGGGCGTCGAGGGCGACGCGGTGGTGGCAGGCGAGGGCGATCTCGTAGCCGCCGCCGAGGGCCGCGCCGTTGAGCGCGGCGACCACCGGCTTGCCGAGGGTCTCCAGGCGGCGCAGGTTGCGCTTGATCGCCAGTCCGCCGTCGAGGAGGTCCTGGGCGGTCTCCGGGGTGGCCCGGATCAGGTCGCGCAGGTCGCCTCCGGCGAAGAAGGTCTTCTTGGCGGAGGTGACGATGACGCCGCGGACGGTGTCCCGCTCGGCCTCCAGCCGGTCGACGACCGCGGCGAGGGAGTCGCGGAACGCCTGGTTCATGGTGTTGGCGGACTGGTCGGGGTCGTCCAGGACGAGGGTGACGACGCCGGTGTCGTCCTGCTCCCAGCGGATGGCGGTGGGCTCAGTGCTCATGGGGAGATGCTCCGTGTGATCCGGGGGGAGGGGGTCAGATGCGCTCGACGACGGTGGCGACGCCCATGCCGCCGCCCACGCACAGCGTGGCGAGGCCGTAGCGCTTGTCCTGGCGTTCCAGTTCGTCGACGAGGGTGCCGAGGATCATCGCGCCGGTGGCACCGAGCGGGTGGCCGAGGGCGATGGCGCCGCCGTTGACGTTGACCTTGTCCAGGGGCAGGCCCATGTCCTTGGCGAAGCGGAGCACGACCGCGGCGAACGCCTCGTTGATCTCCACGAGGTCGATGTCCTCGATGGTCAGACCGGCCTTGGCGAGGGCCTTGCGGGTGGCGGGTGCCGGGCCGGTGAGCATGATGGTCGGCTCGGAGCCGGAGACGGCGGCGGAGACGATCCGCGCGCGCGGGCGCAGGCCGTTGCGCTCGCCGGCCTCCCTGGAGCCGATGGCGACCAGGGCGGCGCCGTCGACGATGCCGGAGGAGTTGCCCGCGTGGTGGACGTGGTCGATGGCCTCCACCCAGTGGTACTTCTGCAGGGCCACGGCGTCGAAGCCGCCGAGTTCGCCGATGTCGGCGAAGGAGGGCTTGAGGCCGGCGAGGGAGTCGGCGGTGGTGCCGGGGCGCGGGTGCTCGTCGTGGTCGAGGACGACCAGTCCGCTGCGGTCCCTCACCGGCACGACGGACCGGTCGAAGCGGCCCTCCTTCCAGGCGGCGGCGGCCCGCTCCTGGGAGAGGGCGGCGTACTCGTCGACGTCGCGGCGGGAGAAGCCCTCGACGGTGGCGATCAGGTCGGCGCCGATGCCCTGCGGCACGAAGTCGACGGCCAGGTTGGTCATCGGGTCGTTGAACCAGGCTCCGCCGTCGGAGGCCATCGGCACCCGGGACATGGATTCGACGCCGCCCGCGAGGACGAGGTCCTCCCAGCCGGAACGGATCTTGGCGGCGGCGAGGTTGACGGCTTCCAGGCCGGAGGCGCAGAAGCGGTTCTCCTGGACGCCCGCCACGGTGTCCGGGAGTCCGGCGGCGATCGCGGCGATGCGCGCGATGTCGGAGCCCTGGTCGCCGACCGGGCCGACGACGCCGAGCACGATGTCGTCCACGGCCGCCGGGTCCAGGTCCGGGAAGCGGTCGCGCAGTTCGTGGATGAGGCCGACGACGAGGTCGATCGGTTTCGTGCCGTGCAGGGCTCCGGTCGCCTTGCCGCGTCCGCGCGGGGTGCGGATCGCGTCGTACACGTACGCTTCGGTGCTCACGGGGAGACCTTTCACTGAGGGTTTTCGGGTGCGGTCGGCAGGCCGGGCACGGCCCAGTCGCGGGCGACTTCCGCGGTGTCGGCGCCGGGCCGTGCGGGTCCGGTGCGGACGGCGGTCGGGGTCGCGGAGAAGCGGGGGGCGGGCGCGGGCTGGGTGAGGCCGCCGTGGTCGGTGAAGGTCCCGCGGGCGGCCAGGTGCGGATGGTGCGGGCCCTCGCCGAGGGACAGCACGGGGGCCACGCAGGCGTCGGAGTCCTCGAAGACGGCCGTCCACTCCGCGCGGGTCCGGGTGCGGAAGCGGCTGGCGATCGCCCGGCGGAGCTCGCCCCAGCGGGCCGGGTCGGTGCGTGCCGCGGCCCGGTCGCCGAGTCCGAGCAGCTCGGCGAACTCCTCGTAGAACTGCGGCTCCAGCGCGCCGACCGCCATGTAGCGCCCGTCGGCCGTCTCGTAGGTGCCGTAGAAGGGGCAGCCGCCGTCCAGGAGGTTGGCGCCGCGCCGGTCCTGCCAGGCGCCGGCCGCGAGCATGCCGTGGATCATCGCGGTCAGGTGGGCGGCGCCGTCCACGATGGCGGCGTCGACGACCTGGCCGGTGCCGGTGGCGCGGGCGTGGTGGAGGGCGGCGAGGACGCCGACGACGAGGTAGAGGGAGCCGCCGGCGTAGTCGCCGAGGAGGTTGGCCGGGGGCGGGGGCGGCGCGTCGGCCGGGCCGATCATGCCGAGGGCGCCGGTGGGCGCGAGGTAGGAGATGTCGTGGCCGGCGCGGTGGGCGAGCGGCCCGTCCTGGCCCCAGCCGGTCATCCGGCCGTAGACGAGCCGCGGGTTGCGGGCGTGGCAGTCGGCGGGACCGACGCCGAGGCGTTCGGCGACGCCGGGGCGGTAGCCCTCGACGAGGATGTCGGCGCGCGAGACCAGGTCGAGGACGAGGCCGGGGCCGTCGGCGGACTTCAGGTCGACGACCACCGAGCGCTTGTTGCGGTTGGTGACGTCGCAGGCCGGGTCGACGGCGAGGCCCTGGCCGCCGGGCCGGTCCACGCGGACGACGTCGGCGCCGAGGTCGGCGAGCAGCATGGCGGCGAACGGCCCGGGGCCGATGCCCGCCAGCTCCAGCACGCGCACGCCGGTCAGCGGGCCGTGCCCGGGTGTCGGTGCCGTGCTCAATCCAGCCCCCTTGCTGTGACACAACCGATGTAACACCAGTGATGCTAAGAAGGCCTCGCACAGTGCACAAGACCTGGGCGAGCAAGCGCTTAGCCCATTATGGCCACGCGGGTGCCCGATCCGGCGTGCCGACAGGGCGGGCCCGCGTCCCGGCCGCCCGCCGGTCGCGCTAGCCTCGGCCACCGACAGCGGCCCGGCCGTACGAGCGAGGGGTGTCATGAACAGGCTGAAAAAGACGGATCGTCCGTACGACATCGTGCTCTTCGGGGCCACCGGATTCGTCGGGACCCTGACCGCGGAGTACCTCGCCGCGCACGCGCCCGGGAACCTGCGCTGGGCGATCGCCGGGCGCGACCGGCGCCGGCTGGCCGAGCTGCGCGACCGACTGCCGGGCGGCGACCGGATCGGCGAGTTGCGGGCGGACGTGTCCGACCCCGCCTCGCTGCGCGCGCTCGCCGGGCAGGCACGTGTCGTGGCGACCACGGTGGGCCCGTACGTGCGGTACGGGGAGGAACTCGTCGCCGCCTGCGCCGACGCCGGAACGGACTACGTCGACCTCACCGGCGAGCCGGAGTTCGTGGACCTGATGTACGTGCGCCACGACGCACGCGCCCGGGAGACCGGAGCACGGCTGGTGCACGCCTGCGGCTTCGACTCCGTACCGCACGATCTGGGTGTGCTGTTCACGGTCCGGCAGCTGCCGGAAGCGGTGCCCCTCACCGTGGACGGCTTCGTCACGGCCGACGCGGCGTTCTCCGGCGGCACCCTGGCCTCGGCGCTGAACCAGTTCGCCCGGCTGCGCCCGATGCGGGCCGCCGCACGCGACCGCCGCCGGCACGAGCCGCGGGTGCCGGGCCGCCGCGCGGCGGCACCGACGGGCGCGCCCCGGTTCGCCGGCGAGGTCGGCGCGTGGGCCCTGCCGCTGCCGACCATCGACCCGCAGATCGTGAAGCGCTCGGCGCGCGCGCTCCCCCGCTACGGACCGGACTTCCGCTACCGGCACTACGCGGCCGTGCGGCACCTGCCCGTCGCGGTCGGCGGCATCGCCGCCGCCGGTGCCGTCCTGACGGCCGCCCAGGTGCCGCCCGCACGGCGCTGGCTGTCCGGACGCCTGCGCCCGGGCGACGGACCGAGCGCGCAGAAGCGGGCGCGGAGCTGGTTCTCGGTGCGATTCGTCGGCGAGGGGGGCGGGAGGCGTGTGCGCACCGAGGTCTCGGGCGGCGACCCCGGCTACGACGAGACGGCGAAGATGTTCGCCGAGGCGGCCCTCTGCCTGGCCTTCGACGAGCTGCCGCCGACCTCCGGGCAGGTCACCACGGCGGTGGCGATGGGGGACGCGCTGATCGAACGGCTGAGCGGGGCGGGCATCCGCTTCCGGGTGGTCGCCGGGCGCTGACCTCCCCGCTCGCGGGTGGCCGGGCGGGCACCGGGCGGACGGGCGGGCACCGGGCGGACGGGCGGGCACCGGGCGGACGGGCGGGCACCGGGCGGACGGGCGGGCGCCCGCTCACCCGGCCGCTGCGGCGGGTTGGACTCGTCGCGAGCGGGCGGGCGCCCGGCCCGCGCCCGGGGTCCGCCCGGACCTTCCCCGGACTCCGCTCAGCCGGCTCCCCGCTCCCCGGTGCCCTCGGCCGACGCGCGCCGGCCGATCTCCTCGCGCAGGACGCGCCGGCAGAGGGCGTCCGCCCTGCGGGTGGTCTCCGGCACGCGGTAGCGCGGGGTGAGCGCGAGGACGTGCGCGCAGGCGTTGTCGAGGCCGACCCGGTGGCCCACCGAGACGAACACCGGCTTGACGCCGTCCCTGGTGCGCAGCGCGCGGCCGACCACCTCCCCGCCGTCCGTCAGCGGCGAGGTGCTGCCGCGTACGTGTCCGGGATCGCGGTGGGCGAAGGCGAACGGGGTCTTGGCGACGCCGATGGACGGCAGTCCGGTGAGCACCCCGAGGTGGGAGGCGAGGCCGAAGCGGCGGGGGTGGGCGAGGCCGTAGCCGTCGCAGACGACCAGTCCCGGCGGGCGGCGCAGCGCATCGAGGGCGGCCAGGACCGCGGGGATCTCCCGGAAGGCAAGCAGCCCCGGCACGTAGGGGAAGGAGTTCCGGCCGACCGCCGCGGCCTCCGCGACGACGTCGAGGGTGTCCGCGTCCAGCACGACGGCCGCGGCCGCCACCAGGTCCCGCTCGTCGTCGTAGGCGACGTCGACGCCCGCGACGGTACCGGTGCGGGGCGGCGGACCCGTCTCGTCCAGGACCACCCGGGCCCGCAGGGCGTCCTGGACCTCGCGGGCCTGCTCCTCTGTCGCGGGCCAGTCCGCGAGGGGAGCCGCGGGAACGGGTACGGTCGCCATGTCGGGATCGAGCGTACGGTCCGGGTCGCCCGCGGGACTACACTTCGGATCATGTTCGTCCTGGAACTCACCTACACCGCACCGCTCCATGCCGTCGACGCCCTGCTCGACGCCCACCGCGCATGGCTGGACGAGCAGTACGCCGACGGTGTCTTCCTGGCCTCCGGCCGCAAGAACCCCCGCGACGGCGGGGTGATCCTCGCCGTCGCGGAGAGCAGGGCCCGGATCGAGGAGATCGCCGCGAGCGACCCGTTCCGCAGCGCGGGCGTCTGCGCCTACCGCATCACCGAGTTCGCGGCGACCAAGACCGCCCCCGCGCTGGCGGACCACCGCGAGACGCCTGCCTGAGCCACCCGCCGCGCACGCCGCGGGGCGACCGCCTCCGGCGCGCGCGGCCCGCGGACCGGCCCCGGTGCCCACCGCCCCTCCCCCGCCCCGGTCGCTTCCCCCCCGGCCTCCACCTCCTCCGTGGCCCTGCCCCGGCCCCCCGGACCCTCCCTCTGGCCCCTCCGACGAGCCGCCCGCGCCGAAGCGGTACGCCGCGCCCGGACCGCCGCCGTGCGCACCGCCGGTCCCGCGCCGCCGCGCCCGCCGGACCGCGTCCGGACCGATGCCCGTCACCTCGGTTCGTCCCGCCCCGACGCACCTCTGCCCGCCCCGCGGCCGACGGCTGCAGGGCGACCCCGCGAACACCTCAGGCGTCCCGATGGAACCGGGGGACGCCTCGCGTGCATGAACACGGTGACTGAGGTCACTCGGATTTCGTGTGCACTCGGGGGCCCTTTCCGACGTCTCTTCCAGTGCCGGTCCCGTCGGCCGCCCCGCCCCCGGGGCGACGGTCCAGCCGTCCCGCACGGATCCGCCCGTCCGCAGTTCCGCCCCACTCGTCCCGAAAAGCCCAACCCCCTCCCCCCGTCCCGCCGTTCCAAGGGAGCAAGGCGTTGTCCACCGTCATCGAGCAGCTCGTCGAGGCTCGGCTCGTCGCCGCCGCGCCACGTGTGCCGACCATCTCCGCGACGCTGCAGTACGACCCGCGCGACCCCTTCGCGGTGCGCATCACCTTCCCGGCTCCGGCCACCCTGGAAGGAGTGGAGGTGTGCTGGACCTTCGCCAGGGAACTGCTCGCGGCCGGCCTGGAACGCACCGAGGGGCAGGGCGACGTGCGGGTGCGCCCCTACGGGTTCGGGCGCACGGTACTGGAGTTCCACGCCCCCGAGGGCGCCGCCGTCGTCCACCTCCACTCCACGGACGTCCGCAGCTTCCTCGACGCCGCAGAGAGCCTGGTGCCGACCGGACTGGAGTATCTGCGCCTGGACATCGACCGCGGTCTGGCGGAACTGATGCGCGACCCGCTCTGAACCGGCCGCGCCCGGGCGGCGATTAATCCGATTGACCGCCCACGGACCCCCTCCTACGGTGGAGACGGTTCTGCTGCCGTCGACAGGAGAAGGACGTTGCTCGTCTGAGGTCTTGGGACACCGCGTCACACCCCGTGGGGTGTCGGCGTGGCGTGCGATCTCGGCGACCGAGCCCCTCCCCCGGCGCAGGCCCATCCCTCTGCGGCTGCCTCGCCTTCCGGACCTGCTCCCGGACCCGCCTCGTACGGTGACCGCCTCGCGGTGTCTCGACACGCGTTCGATCCCACCGCATCACACCACCGCGAGGTCTCGTGTCCGCTTCATCCCTCACCTGCACGTCCCTGAGCTTCGAATGGCCCGACGGCACCCCCGTGTTCGACGGGCTCGACGCCGCCTTCGGCACCGGCCGGACCGGTCTCGTCGGCGCCAACGGCTCCGGCAAGTCGACCCTGCTGAGAATCGTGGCCGGAGAGCTCACCCCATCCGGCGGCTCCGTCCGCGTGACCGGCGAGGTGGGCATGCTCCCGCAGAACGTCACCCTCGACACCGCGCTGCGGGTCGACGAAGTGCTCGGCATCGCCGCACGGCGCACCGCACTGCACGCCATCGAGGCGGGCGAGGTGTCCGAGGCGCACTTCGAGGCCGTCGGCGACGACTGGGACGTCGAGGAGCGGGCTCTCGCCGCCCTCGGCGAAGTCGGCCTCGGCCACATCGGCCTGGACCGCACCGTCGGCGAGGTCTCGGGCGGCGAGTCGGTGCTGCTGCGGCTGGCCGCGCTGCTGTTGCGCCGCCCGGACGTCCTGCTGCTCGACGAGCCGACCAACAACCTGGACCTGTACGCCCGGCGCAGGCTGCACGCCGCCGTCGCGGCCTGGACCGGCGTCCTGGTCGTGGTCAGCCACGACCGGGAACTGCTGGATCAGGTCGACCAGATCGCCGACCTGCACTCCGGGGAGATCACCTGGTTCGGCGGCACGTTCTCGGAATACCGGGAGGCCCTGGCCGTGGAGCAGGAGGCGGCCGAGCGCACGGTCCGCGCGGCGGAGGCCGACCTGCGCCGCCAGAAGCGCGAACTGGTGGAGGCGCAGGTCAAACTGGCCCGCCGCAGGCGCTACGGCCAGAAGATGGCCGAGGAGAAACGCGAGCCGAAGATCGTGATGGGGGCGCGCAAACGGGCCGCCCAGGTGTCCGCGGGCCGGCACCGCGCCGTGCACGAGGAGCGCCTCGCCGGGGCCAGGGAACGGCTCGACGAGGCGGTGGAGGCCGTGCGGGACGACGACGAGATCCGTGTCGACCTCCCGCACACGGCCGTCCCGGCCGGCCGGACCGTGCTGACCCTGCTGGATCTGCAGCCGGCCCACGGTGCCCGGATCCGGGGCGGTCTCGATCTGCGCGGGCCGGAGCGGGTGGCTCTGGTCGGGCGGAACGGAGCGGGCAAGACGACGCTGCTGCGCACCATCGCCGGGGAGCTGCCGCCGGTCGCCGGCGAGGTGCGGGCGCACGTTCCGCTGCGGTTCCTGCCGCAGCGGCTGGACGTTCTCGACGACCGGTTGACGGTCGCCGAGAACGCCGCCAGGTTCGCTCCGGAGGCCACCGCCAACCGGGTCCGGGCCCGCCTGGCCCGCTTCCTGTTCCGGGGCGCCCGCGCGGACCGCAGGGTGGCCGGCCTGTCGGGGGGCGAGCGCTTCCGGGCGGCGCTGGCGGCGCTGATGCTGGCCGAACCCGCTCCGCAGCTGCTGCTCCTCGACGAGCCCACCAACAACCTCGACATGGCGAGCGTGAAGCAGCTCACCACCGCGCTGGAGTCGTACCGGGGCGCACTCGTCGTGGCCAGCCACGACCTGCCGTTCCTGGAGTCCGTGGGCATCACCCGCTGGCTGCTGCTGGAGGGAGGGGAACTGGAGGAGACCGAGCCGGGGCGGCTGGGCCGGGCCGGAGCGGAGCGCCCGCCCGGGAGCACCGCCTGACGGTGGGGGTTCCGCAGCGCCCTCCCGGCCTGCATCATGGCCCACCGGTGCCGCATGATGGCCCACAGAACCGTTCCGCCGATCCGGAGACCTGCTCGTGCCCAGCCAGAAAGCCCTCGTCCGCCGTCCCAGCCCGCGCCTGGCCGAAGGCCTGGTGACCCATGTCGAGCGGGAGACGGTGGACGTCGGGCTCGCCGTCGAGCAGTGGGAGGCCTACGTCGCGGCGCTGGCCGCCCACGGCTGGGAGACGGTCGAGGTGGAACCGGCCGACGACTGCCCGGACTCCGTGTTCGTGGAGGACACGGTGGTGATGTACCGGAACGTGGCGCTGATCACGCGGCCGGGGGCCGAGTCCCGGCGTGAGGAGACCCCCGGAGTCGAGCAGGCCGTGGCCCGCCTGGGCTGCTCGGTGAACTGGATCTGGGAGCCGGGCACGCTGGACGGCGGCGACGTCCTGAAGATCGGCGACACGCTGTACGTCGGCCGCGGCGGCCGTACCAACGCCGCGGGTATCCAGCAGCTGCGGGCCGCCTTCGAACCGCTCGGGGCGCGCATCGTCGCGGTTCCGGTGAGCAAGGTGCTGCACCTGAAGTCGGCGGTGACCGCGCTGCCGGACGGCACGGTCATCGGGCACATCCCGCATGTGGACCGGCCCTCGCTGTTCCCGCGCTTCCTGTCCGCTCCGGAGGAGTCCGGCGGGCACGTGGTGCTGCTGGGCGGGGACCGGCTGCTCATCGCGGCGAGCGCACCGAAGACGGCGGAGCTGCTCACCGATCTCGGCTTCGAGGTGACCGTGGTGGACATCAGCGAGTTCGAGAAGCTGGAGGGCTGTGTGACATGCCTCTCCGTGCGCATGCGGGGGCTCTACGCCTGAACGGGTGATCCCCTCCCTCTTCCAGCCCCGGGACCTGCGGGTCCCGGGGCTGTCGGAATGAGCCGGAGGAAGCCGTTCCACCTGCGCTGATCAGCGATCTTTACATCACCCTTAACCTACGGACTCGTAACCTACGGACTCGTAGCCTACGATCCCGTAAGTTCCGGCGCCGGCCGCCGGAGGCTTCCGCTCCGCTTCGCGTCCCCCTGGAGTTCTCCGTGTCGCTCACCTCCCCCGCCCTGGGCAGCCCCGCCGCCTGGACCGACGCCCGGCTGCTGTATGCCCTGGAGGAAGTGGTCGAGCAGGAACTCAACCGGCATCTGAAGGTCGCCAAGGACTGGATGCCGCACGAGTACGTCCCCTGGAGCGACGGGCGCAACTTCCCCGGCCTCTTCCCGGACGGCGAGGCCTGGGACAAGGAGCAGTCCCGGGTCACCGACGTCGGGCGGACCGCCCTGGTGGTCAACCTGCTGACCGAGGACAACCTGCCCAGCTACCACCACGAGATCGCCACCCTGTTCGGCCGGGACGGCGCCTGGGGCACCTGGGTGCACCGCTGGACGGCGGAGGAGGGCCGGCACGGCATCGTGATGCGCGACTACCTGCTCGCCTCCCGCGCCGTCGACCCCGACCAGCTCGAACGTTTCCGCATGACGCACATGAGCGAGGGCTTCCAGTCGGACAACCGGCACTCGATGCTGCACTCGGTGGCCTACGTCGCCTTCCAGGAGCTGGCCACCCGCATCTCCCACCGGAACACCGGCCACCAGTCCGGCGACCCGGTCTGCGACCGCATGCTGGCCCGCATCGCGACCGACGAGAACCTGCACATGGTGTTCTACCGGAACCTCCTCCGGGCGGCGTTCGAGATCGCCCCCGACCCCACGATGTCCGCGGTGCGGGACGTGGTGGTGAACTTCCGCATGCCCGGGCACGGCATCCCCGGCTTCGAGCGGGCCGCCGCGCAGATGGCGATCGGCGGCGTGTACAACCTGCGCATCCACCACGACGACGTACTCCAGCCCGTCCTGCGCTTCCTGAAGGTCATGGACATCGACGGGCTCGGCCCCGAAGGGCGCGGCGCGCAGGAGGAACTGGGCCTGTTCCTGGACGGCCTGGACGGCGAGGCCGCCAAGTTCGACGAGCGGCTCGCGGCGCGGCGGGCGCGCATGGAGGCCCGCGGGAAAGCCTGACCTCCCCGCCCTCCGGAGCCGCCGTCAGCCGGACGAGCGCCGGAGGGCCAGGCGCTCCTTCTCGGACAGGCCGCCCCAGACGCCGAAGCGTTCGTCGTGGTCGAGGGCGTACTCCAGGCAGGCGGCACGGATCGGGCACAGCCCGCAGATCCGCTTCGCCTCCCGTACCGAACTGCCCGGCTCGGGGAAGAAGAATTCTCCTCCGGTCTGTGCGCACAGGGCCTCCTCCTGCCAGACGAGGTCGGGTGCGGGGATCGTGTCGATGAGCATGGCCGGAAGCCTGCCGCGCGGCGCGAAACGTTCGATCAACGCGCGATCAACGCGGACTCCGCCGGGGCCCGGCGGAGTCCGCGGGACCGGCGGGGTCCATGGTTCCGCACCGAGCGCGCCCCCGTCACGGCGGCACGCTGCGGCACGCGTGCGGCGGCGGATGTCGGTGGCGGGTGCCAGACTCGGCAGAGCGGACAACGAGACCTCCCCGGCACAAGGAGGGCGACGATGCTCACCACCCGATTCGTCGACGGCGCCCCGAACTGGATCGACCTCGGCACTTCTGACCTGGACGGAGCCACCCGCTTCTACGGCGAGCTGTTCGGCTGGCACTTCGTGTCGGCGGGCCCCGACGCCGGCGGCTACGGATTCCTCCAGCACGAGGGCCGCACCGCCGCGGGTGCCATGCAGACCCCGCCGGGACAGGGCAGCCCTCCCTCGTGGACGGTGTACTTCCGCACCCCGGACGCCCGGGCCACGGCCGACGCGGCCGAGCGGGCGCACGGGCGCGTGCTGATGCAGCCGACGGACGTGATGGGCCAGGGCCGGGTGGCGGTCCTCGCCGACGAGGCGGGGGTGCCGTTCGGGCTGTGGCAGCCGGAGGAGACCAGGGGCGTGGACGTGGCCGGCGAAGCCGGCTCCCTGTGCTGGGTCGAGCTGTACACGGCGGACATCGCGGCCGCGGCCGCCTTCTACCACGCGGTGCTGGGCCTGGAGACCTCGGCGGTGCCGTTCGGGGGCGCCACCTACACCTGCGTGAACCCCGCCGAGGGCGGCGAGGAGGCCATGTTCGGCGGCATGGTCCCGCTGGCCGACGACCCGGCGGAGTCCGCGGCGTACTGGCTGCCGTACTTCGAGACGCCCGACGTGGACGCGGTGGTCACCGCGGCGGAGAGGCTGGGCGGCACCGTCCGGGTGCCCGCCGCCGATGTCGAAGGCGTCGGACGGATGGCCAGACTGGCCGACCCGTACGGCGCGCGCTTCGCGGTGATCAGGAGCGCCGCGGCGCAGGCCTGAGACCCTGCCGCTGCCGGACCCGCGCCCGCCGCGCCAGCCGGCGCCGGCGCCCGTGCCGGCCTGCCCGGCTTCCGGCTCCCGGCTCCCCGCCCCCCGCTCCCGGCTCCCGGCTCCCGGCTCCCGGCACGGGGGGTGACCGGCGTCGGGCCGCTCAGGCCGAGCCGCGGCGGACCAGCGTCGTCGGCAGCACCATGCCGGACGGCGCGTCCGGGGCGCCGGGGCCGGTCGTGCCGTCCTTGACGCGGCGCAGCAGCAGGCGCGCCATGAGCCGGCCCATCTCCTCGATGGGCTGGCGGACCGTGGTCAGCGGCGGGTCGGTCTGCTCGGCGAGCGGCAGCATGTCGTCGAAGCCGATCACGGCCACGTCCTCGGGCACGCGCCGCCCGCGGGCACGCAGCACGCGCAGCGCCGCGGAGGCGGTGAGGTCGTTCGCGGCGAACACGGCGTCCAGGTCGGGGCGGCGGTCGAGGAGCGCGCCCATCGCCCGCTCCCCGCCGGCCGGGGTGAAGTCGGCCTCCTCGACCAGTCCCTCGTCGGCACCGGTCATGACGTCGCGGTAGCCGGCGAGCCGGTCCACGGCGGAGGTCTGGTCGAGCGGGCCGGTGATGTGCGCGATGCGGGTGCGGCCGAGCCCGGCGAGGTGCCGTACGGCGTCACGGGCGCCGCCGCGGTTGTCGCTGTCGACGTGGAGGGGCTCCGCCCCGGGTTCGGCCCAGCCGGGCCGCCCGCCGAACACGGTCGGCAGTCCGGCGCCCCGGATCAGACCGGGCAGCGGGTCGTCCAGGTGCAGCGAGAAGACCAGCGCCCCGTCGACGTGACCGCCCGCGAGGTAGCGGCCGACGCGCGTGTGGTCGTCGCGGCCCTCGGTCAGCAGCAGCACGAGCTGGTTGTCGTGGGCTGCCAGTTCCTTGCTGATGCCGCGCAACTGGAGGGCGAAGAAGGGGTCGGTGAAGACCCGGGTCTCCGGTTCCGCGATGACCACGGCCACGGCGTCGTGCCGCCGGGTGACCAGGCTGCGCGCGGCCTGGTTGGGGACGTAGCCTAGCTCGTCCACCGCCCGCAGCACCCGCTCGACGAGCGGCCGCCTGACCCCGAATCCGCCGTTCACGACGCGGGACGCGGTGGCCCGGGACACGCCGGCCCGCTCGGCCACGGCCTCCAACGTGGGACGCGGGGCAGTCTCGGTCACTTGGGGCTCCTCACCGGCGATTGCCGCTCAGGATAGCCGCGGGTCGCAGGCAGCCGCGGCGGGCGGTGGGAGCGTGGGCCGGGTGGTCTGCGGTCTGCAGGGCCGGATGGTCTGCAAGGCCGGGTGGTCTGCGGGCGGGAGGCTCGGCCGGCGGGACGGGCTTCGGGCCCGCGGCGCGGCACCGGGAGCCGACCGGTGTTCAGGAGCCGCCCGGCGCGGGCCGCGCCCTCCGCGCCCGGCTCGGCTGCACCCGCATCGGCTCGCCGGGCATCTTCGGGTGCTCCGGCGGGTACGGCAGATCGGCGAGTCCGTGGTCGCGCTCGTCCCGGGCTGCCAGGTCCAGCAGGGCCTGGAGCGAGTAGGCGTGCCGGTCCATGTCGGCGTGCACGTCGCCGAGTTCGGCGAAGCGGGCTGGCATGGTCGCCAGGTCGAAGTCCCGGGGGCGCGCGTCGCCGACCTCCTCCCAGCGCAGTGGGGCGGAGACCGGGGCGTGGGGGTGGGGGCGTACCGAGTAGGCGGAGGCGATGGTGCGGTCGCGGGCGGTCTGGTTGTAGTCGAGGAAGACGCGCTCACCGCGCTCCTCCTTCCACCACCTGGTCGTCACCAGGTCGGGCATCCGCCGCTCCAGTTCGCGGCCCACGGCGATCGCCGCCCGCCGCACCTGGGTGAAGGTCCAGCGGGGTTCGATCGGCACGAAGACGTGCAGCCCGCGCCCGCCGGACGTCTTGGGCCAGCCCCGCAGTCCGCCGAACTCGTCGAGCACGGCGCGCAGTTCACCGGTGGCACGGACGGCGTCGGTGTAGTCGGTGCCGGGCTGCGGGTCCAGGTCGATGCGGAGTTCGTCGGGATGGTCGACGTCCTGACGGCGCACCGGCCACGGGTGGAAGGTGAGGGTGCCGTACTGGGCGGCCCACACGACGGCGGCCTCCTCGGTGGGGCACATCTCGTCGGCGCTGCGGCCGCTGGGGAAGGTGATGTGGGCCCTGGGGATCCAGTCGGGCATGTTCCTGGGCGCACGCTTCTGGTAGAACCACTCGCCGGTCACGCCGTCCGGGTAGCGCTCCAGGGTGGTGGGGCGGTCGCGCAGCGCGCGCAGGATGCCCGGTCCGACGGCCCGGTAGTAGCGGGCGAGGTCCAGCTTGGTGAAGCCGCGTTCCGGGAAGTACACCTTGTCCGGATGGGACAGCCGCACGGTCCTGCCGGCCGCTTCGAGTTCCACCGCGTCGCCCATGCGGACACCGTAGGCGCGCCCCGGCCACTTCGCACGGCGACTTCGCGGGGGTCGTCGCAGGGTCTGCGCACACCGGGCACGAGCGGCGCATCGCGCGCAGAATCGGAACCATGGATCTTCCGGTGATGCCGCCCGTGAAACCCATGCTCGCCAAGTCGGTGCCGACGATCCCGGCGGACATGCAGTACGAGGCGAAGTGGGACGGCTTCCGGGCGATCGTGTTCCGCGACGGCCCCGAGGTGGAGCTCGGCAGCCGCACCGCAAAGCCGCTGACCAGGTACTTCCCCGAACTGGTGGCGGCGTTGGCGGAGCGGCTGCCGGAGCGCTGCGTACTGGACGGGGAGATCGTGGTGGCACGGGAGGGCCGCCTGGACTTCGACGCGCTGACCGAGCGCATCCACCCGGCCGCGTCCCGGGTGCGGCTGCTGGCCGAGCGGAATCCGGCCTCCTTCGTCGCCTTCGACACGCTGGCGCTGCGGGACGAGTCGCTGCTCGACACCCCGCTGTCCGAACGGCGTGCGCTGCTGGCCGAGGCGCTGGCCGGGGCCGCTCCCCCGGTGCACCTGGCGCCGGCGACGGCGGACCTCGCGGTGGCGCGGCGGTGGTTCGAGCAGTACGAGGGCGCGGGGCTGGACGGAATCGTCGCCAAACCGCCCGACCTGCGATACCGGCAGGACGAGCGGGCCATGTTCAAGATCAAGCACGAACGGACCGCCGACGTCGTCGTGGCCGGGTTCCGTTTCCACAAGTCCGGGCCGGTCGTCGGCTCGCTCCTGCTCGGCCTGTACGACGACCGTGGCGTTCTCCAGCACGTCGGCGTGTCGGCGGCCTTCCCCATGAAGCAGCGCGCCCGGCTGGTCGAGGAGCTGGAGCCGCTGCGGATGGACGACGTGGCGGGGCATCCGTGGGCCGAGTGGGCGGCGGAGTCCGCCCACCGGGGGGCGCGCCTGCCGGGTGCGCCCAGCCGCTGGTCGGGCGGGAAGGACCTGTCCTGGGTACCGCTGCGGCCGGAGCGGGTCGCCGAGGTGGCCTACGACCACATGGAGAACGGCGCCCGTTTCCGGCACACCGCGCGCTTCCGCCGCTGGCGTCCCGACCGTACCCCGTCGAGCTGCACCTTCGCCCAGCTCCAGGAGCCGGTCCGCTACGACCTGGCCGCCGTGCTGGGCTCCTGACGGGCGGGCGACGCGATGCCGGCCGGGGCCGCACGGCGCCTGCCCGCCCCGGGCCGCGGGAGCGCCTCCCGGCTCCGGTCCGCCCGCGGCGCTGCGCGGGCGGTGGATCCATCGCGCCCGCCCGCCGGGGCGGCCTGTCGGCGGGCGCCGGGTACCCGAGTGGGGCACGGCCGCCCGTGCGGGGCACCGACCGTGCTCCGACCGGCCCATTCCCCGCGCGTCGGGCGGCGGGCGGGAAGGGTGAGCGGTGGACGTCCGACCGCAGGAGGCGCGACGGACACGACGGACGCAACGGAGAAGACGAACACGGCAGGCACGGAGGACACGGCAGGCACGGAGGACACGGCAGGCACGGAGGACACGCCGGGCACGGCGAGGACGACAGCGCGCGGACGGTGCGGAAGACACTCCGGGCGAGGGACGACAGGGACGAGGTGGCGACGATGGGCGGGAGACGCAGGGCGCGCGGACGGCGCGCGGTGACGACGGCGCTGCTCGCGGCGGCGACGGCACTCGTGATGGCAGCGGGCTGCACCACGTCGGGTGGCACCCCCGACGACGGGCGCGGCCACGACAGCGGCACGGCACGCAGCCGGGGACCCGAGCAGGGCTCGGTCCTCGCCGTGAAGATCGACAACGTGCGGGCGGCCCGGCCGCAGGCGGGTCTGGACGCCGCGGACGTCGTCTACGTCGAGCAGGTCGAGGGCGGACTCAGCCGCCTGATGGCCGTGTACGCGACCAGGCTCCCGGAGGTCGTCGGCCCGGTGCGCAGCGCCCGCGAGTCGGACCTCGAACTGCTGCGCCAGTTCGACCGGCCGACGCTGGCCTTCTCCGGGGCCCAGAGCAAACTGCTGCCGCTGATCGACCGGGCGCCGCTGCTGGCACGAACCCCTGCGGACTCGGACGGGGCGTGGTTCCGCGACACCGGCCGGCAGGCCCCGCACAACCTGTACCTGCACCCGGACGGGCTGCTGCCCTCCCCCGCGGGCAGGGCGGCCCTGACCACCGGCTTCCGCTACGGCCCGGCCCCCTCGGGGGGCACCGCGCAGGACCGGCGCACGGTGGACTACCCGTCCGCGGACTTCGCCTTCACCTGGTCCGCCCGCCGGCACCGCTACCTGGTCGACATGGACGGCAAGCGGGCGGTGACACCCGGCGGCGAGCCGGTGGCACCGGCGACGGTGGTGGTGCAGTACGTGGAGATCCGCCCGTCCGAGTACCAGGACTTCCTGGGCAACCACACCCCGTACACCGAGACCGTCGGCTCGGGAAAGGCGCTCGTGCTGCGGGACGGGCGCACCTACGACGCCACCTGGAATCGCCCGCAGGCCGCGGGGGGCACCGAGTTCACCGCACCGGACGGCTCACCGATGACGTTCGCGGCGGGCCAGGTGTGGGTGGTGTTCGCGAAGCGCTGAGCGGGCGCCGGCCGGGGAGCAGGCGGCCGGCGGAGTGGCCGTGCCGCCCCGGGCCCCGCCCGGGACCGCGTCCCGTGCGCCTCAGCGGAAGTCGCCGCCGTCCAGCACCCGCTCCGCACGGGCCGCGAGCCCGTCGGCACCGCAGGACCGCGCCAGGGCCAGTCCGCGCCGCAGCTCGGCGGCCGAGCGGGCGACGACGCCGTACTCCACGCGGGCTGCGGCGTGCTCGAACTGGCAGGGTGAGGACTCCAGATAGGCGACCGCCTGACCGGCCAGGCTGACCGCGCGCTTGCCGGTCTCCAGCGCGGCGGCGCAGCGCAGGGCCTCCCCGATGGCGGTGTCGGTACCGAAACGTTCGGCCTGGCGGCGGGCGTCCGAGGCGAGGCGCACCGCGCGGGCCGGGTCCTGGGCGGCGAGCGCACCGGCCAGGTCGACGGTCCAGGGGGCGAGCACCGGGTTGTGGCCGCCGCGCGCCGCGGCCGCCTTCTCGGCGGCCTCCAGTTCGTTGATGCCGTCCTCCAGTCGTCCCACGGCGAGCAGCAGCCGGCCGCGCACCGAGCGGGTGTCGGGCAGCACGATGGTCGACGGGTAGGGCGGCGCGAACCCGTACTGCTCGGCGACGGTCCAGGCCTCGTCCACGCGGCCCCGGGCCAGCAGGGTGTCGACCAGTCCGCAGGTGGCCGACCAGTACAGGGGCAGGCCGCGGCCGACCCGCTCGGCGAGGCGCAGCGAGTCCCGCAGGACCTTCTCGGCGTCCTTCAGGCGGCCCTGCCTGCGGTAGGCGAGGCCGAGGAAGGCGTGCGCCAGGGCGAGGTGGCCGCCGCTCCAGCCGGCCGAGGTGTAGGCGCGCAGGGCCTCGGCGAAGAGGCTTTCGGCGCGGTCCAGCCGGTCGGCGTAGGCGTAGCAGCTGCCCAGCATCATCAGCAGCTCGATGCCCCATTCCTGGTCGGTCCAGCCGAGTCCGGGGGCGAGGCGGCCGTTGACCATTGCGCGGTCGCACAGTTCGACGACCTCTTCGACGTTCTCGCCGTGGGTCATCGCGTCGAATCCGCGCAGGATGAGCAGGGCTCGCTCGGAGTTGTCACGGCCGGCGCAGGTACCGGCGAGCCGGGCGAGGCGCTCGGAGCGGCCGGGTGAGGCGGACTCGCCGTAGATGCCCTCCCACATGTACTGCACGGCCTGGAGCCGCAGCCGGGCGGGCCCGTCGCCTTGCCGGGCGGCCTCGGCCTCCACGGTGCGTACGGCCTCCTCCAGTTGGTCGTTGTGGAGCAGGGCCTGGGAGAGCCGGTAGACCGCGTCGACGCGGTCCGCGCCGTCGAGGCCGGGCATGGCCAGCGCGGTCCGCAGATGGCCGATGGTCCGGGCGGGCGCGGTGAGGAGGGTGGCGCGACCGAGCTCGTACAGCACCTGCGCGTGCACCTCGGGCGGGGGCGGCTCCTCCAGTGCGCGTTCGAGGCAGCGGCGGGCGGCGTCGGGGGCGCCGACGGCGAGGTGTTCGCGGGCGGCCTCGCGCAACTGCTCGACGAGTTCCTCGTCGTCGTCCGGGTGGACCTGCAGCAGGTGCCGGGAGGCGGCCGCGAGACCGAGGCCCGCGTCCGCGACGACCTGGGCGGCGATTCCGTGCATGGCGCGGCGCAGGGCGTCGGGGATGGAGTTGTAGACGGCGGTCGCGATCAGCGGGTGGACGAACTCCAGGTCGCCGTCGTCGGCCCGGCTGCCGGCCGGATCGGGGGCGGTGAGGATGCGGGCGTTGCACAGCAGTGCGGCGCAGCGGACGGCGTCGTCGTGGGCCATGGTGGCGAGGCGGGCCACCAGGTCGACGTTGATGCCGGTGCCGAGGATGGCGGCGGCCCAGGCGAACCGGGTCGCGTCGACGCCGAGTTCCTCCAGGCGGGCGACGAGTCCGCCGCCGCGTGCGGAGCGGTTCAGGGCGCGGAGTTCCCCGGCCGAGGCCTCGACGGGTTCCAGCTCGCTGTCCTGGACCTTGGCGAGGAGTTCGACGGTCTCGTAGGGGTTGCCGCCGGTGACGGCCCAGACCTCGCGGCAGAACGGGGCGTCCGCGTGCTCGCCGACGGCGGCGTGGGTGAGGTCGGCGACGGCCTTCGGGGTGAGGGCGCTGAGGTCACCGACGGGGCGCCCGGCCGCGGTGGCCGCCTCCAGCAGGCGGGCGCCTTCGCCGCGGATCTCGCCGGGGCGGCGGGCGATGACGAGCAGGACCGCCAGGTCGTGGAGCTGGTCGGTGACGGCGGCGAGCCAGCGCAGCGTCTCCTCGTCCGCCCAGTGGGCGTCGTCGACCAGCAGGACGAGGGGCCAGTCGCGTCTGGCGAGTCGGCGTACGGCGGCGACCAGGCCGTCGCAGACGCCCTGCGGGTCGGCCCGGCGGTCGCCGGGTTCCGCTATGCCGAGGGCGGGGCCGGCGATGTCGTACCAGTCGCCGAGGTACTCGCGGGCCTCCTCGGGCAGCAGCGACACCAGGGCCGGCTGGAGCAGGCGCCGGACGACGTTGAAGGGGACGGAGCGCAGGGTCTCGCCGCCGCGGGCCGACCACACGGTGCAGCCGCGGCTCTCCGCGATGCGGCGGGTCTCGGCCAGCAACGCGGTCTTGCCGAGGCCGGCCTCGCCCCGGAACACCAGCAGGCCGCCCGAGGAGGACCGGTCCGTGCACAGGGCGTCGACCGCCCGCGTGATGTCGGCGACCTCGTGGTCGCGCTCCCGCAGGGAAGCCGAGGCGGCCGTCGTGGGCCGGGCCTCCGTCATCCCGCTACCTCCCCAAGTCGCCCGGACGACGTACAGAACCCGAGGGTAGCCTTCCCGCGGCGGTCCCGGTGACCGGTCGGCGCACCTGTTGCCGTGATGGGTGAAAGAGAGTAAGGGGCCGTTGCCCGGGGACCGGTGGCGGTTCCGGTTGGCCGCCGACGCCTGTGCGTTGTCCGGGAACTGACGGTGCATCGGATCGGGCGGCCCGGTCCCGATCCGCCCGTCCGCGGAGCGACGTCCGCGCCGGGTAACGGGCCGGGGCGGACGGATCCGCGCGACGGCGGCCGCCACGGGGGACGGCGGACTGCGGGTGCCGGCGCACCGCTGCGGGCTGCGGGCTGGGGAGGACGGGCGCGGGCTGCGGGGTCGGACCGGGGGATGGATCCGATGCGGGCGGAGGCGAGACGGGCGGAGGCGAGACGGGCGGAGGCGAGACGCAGACTTCGCCGGCTGCCCCGGGAAGACGTCACGAGGGACTCGCGCAGGGGACTTCGGGGTGTCCCGGAACGGTCGTCACGGGCTCCCCCGTGGGGGGCTCTCATCGCCCTTTCACAGAGGCCTCATACGGTTGGCCCATGACGCAGGTGACTCCTCCCGGGTGGTACCCCGACCCGGGGCAGACAAGTGAGGCTCCCGCCACCGAGCGCTGGTGGGACGGCAGGGCGTGGACGGAGCAGACCCGGCCGGCGGACTCGGCGGCCGGGTGGGGGCAGGCGGGACCGCCACCGGCCGCCGGGGCGCAGCCGGTGGGACCGGGCTACGGCCCCGAGCAGCCTCAGCCCGGCTACGGCCCCCAGCAGCCTCAGCCGGGGTACGGCGCCCACCCGGCGCAGCCCGGTTACGGGCCCTATCCGGCGCATCCCGGGTACCCGGGTGTGCCGGCCGCGGGTCCCCCGCGGCGCAGGGTGCGCACGGGCATAGCCGTCGCCGCGGCCGTCGCGGTGCTGGCGAGCATCGGGGTCGGCGTGTGGGCGCTGACCAAGGGCGACGACGGTCCGGGCACCGCCCAGGGCCCGGCCGGCGGCCGGAACGGCGGCGGTGGCGCGGGGGGCCGGGGCGGCCCCTTCGGCGGCCCGGGAGGTTCCGGGGGCTCGGGAGACTCGGGAGGTTCCGGAGGTTCCGGAGGTTCCGGGGGTTCCGGGGGCTCGGGTGGTTCCGGGGGTGCCTCTCCCGCACCGCGGGAGTCGGGGGCTCCGGTGATCAAGAGCGGCGCGGTGCCCGACAGCCGGAACGGCATCAGCATCACCCTGCCCTCCGGCTGGAGCGGGCAGGAGACCGAGGCCGGCGCGGCGATGGGCTCCGACTCGACGTACGCCTGCCCCGGCGACACCTCCAAGACCTGCACGAAGGGCGGCGCGTACTCGGCACCGGCGTTCGCGCTGGGCACCGAGGGTTCCACGCCGGAGGAGGTCGCCAAGGCGGACATCGCCGCCAACACGGAGGAGTCCTACGGCGGCTCCACGTACGGGGCCGTCACCTCGCACCAGGTGCTGGCCTCCAAGGCGGTCACGGTGGCCGGGGAGAAGGGGTATCTCGTCCGCTGGAAGGCGGTCACCAGCAAGGGCGCCGACGGCGTGGTGGAGTCCCTGGTCTTCCCGTCCCCGGCGCACCCCCGGCAGCTGGTCGTGGTCCGGATCGGTGTCGACGCGGACCAGAAGGCGTCCCTCGTGGACGAGCTGACCCGGAGCATCAAGGTGTACACGGGAGGCGGCAACGGGCAGCGCGTCTGAACCGGCCGGAACCCGTCCGCACCGCACCCGCCGGTCGGCCGGGCGGGTCCCCCTCCGCTCAAGGGGGGCCCACCCGGCCGGGGGGTGCGCGCCGCCCCCGTCCCCACGGTGCGGCGCGGTCAGGTCGCCGTCCGGTCATTCCGGGGACGGCGGCCCGAGTCCTCAGGTCAGGCCGAGTGCGGGCAGCACGGCGGCCTCCACGAACCGGGCGAGGTACTCCGGGTCGGCGTACTCCCCCTCGAGGATCGGCCGCGCCCGCAGCACCCCGAACACCTGCGCGGGCACGTAGTCCAGTGCCGGGTGGTCGGCGGCGATCTCGCCGCGCTCCACCCCGCGCCGCAGGATCTCCTTCAGCGCGGCGATCTCCGGATCGACGAGCGCCTCCCGCAGTGCCCGCGCCAGCTCCTCGTCCTGGGTGACGGCGTGCCCGAGTGCCTGGAGCAGCTTGGTGTCCTTCTGCGACCAGGCACCCGCCGCGACCGCCACCCGGCGCAGGTCCTCGGCCAGGGAGCCCGTGTCGATGCCCTCCAGCCGCGAGCGGCGGCGCGAGCGCAGCGCCGCGACCACGAACTGCGGCTTGGTCCGCCACTGCCGGTACAGGGTCGACTTGCTGCAGCGGGTGGAGGCGGCGACGCCCTCCATGGTCACGGAGTCGTACCCGCATTCCCGTATCTGCTCCAGGACGGCGTCGAAGAACTCCTGCTCCCGCTCGGGCGTCAGCTTCGAGCGGCGCGACGCGGCGACCTGGTCGGGTCCGTCCGCGGCCTGCGACGTCATCGGTGCCTCTCCTCGCTGGTGTCCCGCGTCCGTCGGGGCCCGCGCTCCGGTGTGCCGAACCGGGTGCGCCCCACGTCCGCCGAGTCGATCGATACTCCAGTGTACCGGTACCGCGCCGTATCGGTACACTGGCGTATCGGTACGAAGCCGTATCGATGTGCGCGCCGCCCGGCGGACGGCGCGCACGGACCAGCAAGCACACGCACCACCGTCAGCGAAGGGGCCGGGGGATGACTGCCCGCACCGAGCCTGCAGAAACGGAGCCCGGCACACCGGCGAGACCACCCGTGGTCCGCGAACTCCTCCTCGTCGCCGGGCTCTTCCTCGTCTACAAGGTCGGCCGCCAACTGGCCGCAGACCACACCGGCGAGGCCTTCCGCAACGCCCACCGCGTCTGGGACGCCGAGCGGGCCGTCCACCTGCCCGGCGAGGGCCGGGTGCAGTCGCTGCTGCTGCACGGCGACGCCCTGGTACGCGGGGCGAACACCTACTACGCGGCCGTGCACTTCCCGCTCACCGTCGCCTTCCTGGTCTGGCTGTACCTGCGGCGCCCCGCGCACTACGTGTGGACCCGCCGG
This sequence comes from Streptomyces sp. MS06, assembly GCF_047200655.1. Lineage (NCBI taxonomy): Bacteria > Bacillati > Actinomycetota > Actinomycetes > Kitasatosporales > Streptomycetaceae > Streptomyces > Streptomyces sp. MS06. The sequence continues at coordinate 22,773 of NZ_JBJZOJ010000060.1, read as the reverse complement.
GCGCTCGCCGCCCTCACCGCGGCGGCCCTGGTGCTGCACCTCGCCTTCCCGCTGGCACCGCCCCGGATGGTCGCGGCCACCGGTCTGGTCGACACCGCCCGGGTGTACGGTCCGTCGGTCTACGGCCCGCCGCGCACCGACCATCTCTCGAACCAGTTCGCCGCGATGCCGTCCCTGCACTTCGGCTGGGCGCTGATGGTGGCCGTGGGCCTGATCGTGGCCACCCGGTCGCGCTACCGGTGGCTGTGGGCGCTGCACCCCCTGCTGACCCTGCTGGTGATCGTCGGGACGGCGAACCACTACTGGCTGGACGCACTCGTGGCCACTGCACTGCTCGGCGCGGTGCTCGCGGTGCTCCGCCCGCCCGGGCGCGCACCGGCGGCGCCGGACCGCACCACCGGACGGCGGCTGCCCGCCCTGGTGCGGCAGCGGCAGCGCACGCCGGACCGGGGGCGGCAGCCGGTGGGGGCGGGCCGGTGAGCGCCGCCGCGGGTTCGGCGCCGATCGCCGTGGTGCTGTCGCTGTTCTCAGCCGTCGCCTACGCGGCCGCCGCCGTGGCCCAGGAACGGCTGGCCGCCCGGTCTCCCGGCCGGCGGGTGCTGCGGCTGCTGGGCAGCGGGGCCTGGTGGTGGTCGGTGGTGCTGAACGCCGCCGGGGCCCTGCTGCACGTAGTGGCCCTGAGGTACGGCCCGCTCACCCTGGTGCAGCCGCTGGGCGCGCTCACCCTGGTCGCCGCGGTGCCGATGGGCGCGCGCCTCGCGGGACGGCGGGTCGGCGCGGGCGAGTGGCGGGGCACCGGCTGCACACTGCTGGGGCTGGGCGCCCTGCTGGTCACCGCGTCCGGCCCGGCACCCGACCACGTGCTGAGCGTGCCGGAGGCTCTGGTGGTGACGGGGGCGACGGCGGCGCTGATCGGGCTGCTGTCCCGGCCGGGCGCCCGCCCGGGCCTGCGGCACGCGACCGCGTCCGGGGTCGCCTCCGGCGTGGCCTCGGCGCTCACCCAGACCGTCACGGTCGCCGCGGCGGACGGATCGGATCCGCTGCTGAGCATGCAGGTCGCCGGGGTGGCGCTGCTGGTCGCCGTGCTCGCGGCGGGCGGACTGCTGCTGTCGCAGACCGCCTACCGGGGCGGACTCGGTGCGCCGCTCGCCATGGTGACGCTGGCGAATCCGGTGGCCGCCGCGGCCATCGGCGTGGCACTGCTGGGCGAGCGGCTGCGCGGTGGCCCCGCGGGGCTGCTGCTCGCGCTCGCGGGGGCGGCCCTGGCCGCCCGGGGCGTGATCCTGCTGACCCGGGCCGGGCACGGGGCGGCCGCGGCGGGCCCGGCCGCGACCCGGTCGGCTGCGGCCGGCCCCGGTGCGGCCGACCGGGTCGCCGCGGAACGCCGTCCGGCGCCGCTGCTCGCCCTGGACGGGGAGGCGGCGCCGGGTGCGGAGGCGCCGGTGCCCCGCCCGTCGGGGGCGGGGCACCTGACACGCCTGTGACGACCGTCAGCCCAGGCCGCGCGCGTCCTGCTTGAGGGCCGTGTCGACGGTCAGCGCCGTCGCGACGACCAGGCTCAGGAGCGGCTCGGGGAGCTGGTAGTGGATCTGCAGGACGTAGTTGTCCGCAGTGGTGAACATGGTCTTGGCGAGGCCTTCCCAGGTCTTGGTGATCCGGGCGACCTCGTTGTCGGCGTGGTCGACGATGGCGAAGTTCCAGGCCCGCCAGTTCTCCGCCTTGATCGCGCCGACCTGCTGGCCGTTCACCATCATCGCGAAGTTGATCTTCCCGAAGACGTTCTGCTGGACGATCTCGCCGACCGGCTGCCCGTCGGGCCGCTCCACGATCACCCGGGACTTGAATATCTTGCCCGGCCGGGTGAGCAGCAGCACGGGCCGGCCGTGCGCGTCCCGGATCTCCAGCTTGATCTTCATGTACTGGTCGATGCTGTACAGGAAGCGCACGACCTTGCGCAGCACGCTCTGCCCGACCTGGACGACCGCGCCGAGCTGGTTGCCGTTCTGATCCATGACCTTGTACTCGTTGGTCATCTCGATCAGCTTGGCCTTCTGGTTCACCACCAGGACCGGCTCGGAGAAGAGGGTGCCGCCTCCGGCTCCGCCGGCGGCGACCCCGGCCTGCTGCTGCACCTGGTGCTGCACCTGGTGCTGCACGCGCGGGTCGGGACCGGCCTGCTGCTGCGGCACGTGAGGGGCCTGCGGGGCCTGCGCCGGACCCTGCTGCTGGTCCGTGCTGGTGTGCTGGGTCCACTGGGAGCCGTCCCAGTAGCGGAGCGTCTGCGCGGCTCCGTGCGGATCGGGATACCAGCCTGCAGGAGTGTTCGATTGCGTGGTCACCGGGGCACACTACCCCGACCCGGTCGACCCCCGACCAGCCCCCCGAAGCGCGGGTTCAGCGGGCCGCGGCAGTCCCGGCGCCCGGAAGCGGCCCCTATCGCACACGCCCGTACGACTGTTGGCGACATGTCCGGAAACCGGCCGCCGGCCGATGAGCGGGGGTGCCGCGGCCGCGGCGCGGGAACCACCCGGCCCGGGCGGTGGAGCGGACGGCTCTCCCCGGCCGGACCGGGGCGCCGTCGGCGACCTGAACGCCGACGGTGCCCGCTCAGGCCCCGGGGGCGGGGACCACGCTGAGATGGCCGGCCGGGCGGCGGGCGCGCCGGTGGGGCGGCGGGATCGGGCGGCGGGGCTCGCGCAGGATCAGGGTCAGGCGCGTCCAGCCCAGTTGCTTCAGCATCGGTGACGTCTCGTCGACGATGCGGCACTCCGTGGCACCCCGCCGCGGATCCGGGTGGAACAGCGGCCGGACCGCGCCGTCCTGCTCCACGGCCTGTTCGCCGACCGCGCGGATCCAGTGCGGCAGCCCCTGCCGGTACGCGGCCTCCATCAACGGGTCCTGGGCGATGTCCCGGCGGATCGCCTGGAGTTCGCAGTCGTGCGGGTGCCGCTCCAGCAGGGTCCGGAAGTGCGCCAGCATCGGCAGGCACCAGCCCGACTCGTGCTCGTCCAGGACGAGGGAGGCGTCCGGATGGAAGAGCACGAACCGGAGGAAGTTGTCGGCCGGCATCGCCGTCGGGTGCGGGCCCACCTTCCGGAAGAGTGTCCGGAACGCGTCGTTGGCCGCCGCCACGTCCCAGTGTTGGTCGACGACGAACGACGGATGGGGGACCGCCTCCACCAAGGCGGCGTAGTCCTGCAGATACACCTGCGCCTCGGCGTCCTCGGGGACCGGCCGCGGCTCCGGCCGCTGCCCTCCTGCCTGAAATGCCATCGGGAGGTCACCCCTCTTGCCTATGCGGCCTTCTCGCGGCGCCCCGATCCTGGTGCCCCTGCACAAGTCGTGTCAACTATCGTGGCATTCCAGGCTCGTTGACGGCTGAAATTGGCCACAGTTGTGGCGAGACCTGGATGTGAGTTCGAACGACCGGATAATCTCCGGGCAGTTCACTCCCACCGCCGGTACGCGGCGCGACCTCCTGTGAGAGGGCTGTGAGAGACGTAGGAGACCTGTCGGTGACGGATGGCTTCGAGGTTCCGGGCGCCGCGGCGGCGTCCGCGCTGACCACCGCCGTCGCCCGAGTCGCCGCGCTCGCCGACCGGCTCGGCGTACCGCAGGCGGACGTCTTCGACACCGCCCGCCTGTCGACCGCCTGCGGGATCCCCGAGCCCGTGGTCAGGGCGCTGCTCGGCGGCCGCCCGGCCGGCGAACCCGATGTGCAGGCGCGCTTCCTGCAGCGGCTGGACCTGCTGCGCCGCACCCGGCTGAAACCGAACGGGCGCAGGTACACCCAGCAGGAGATCGCCGACGGCGCGGGTATGTCGCGGCAGCAGGCGGGCGCCCTGATCAACGGGGACCGGCGCCCCACCATGGAGCACTGCGACGCCCTGCAGCGGTTCTTCCGGGTCCACGCCGGCTTCCTCACCGCCGAGGACCCGGAGGCGCTGGCAGGTGCGCTCCAGCGCACCGAGCAGGAACTCCTGCAGAAGCTGGCCGACCGGGAGCGGGAGGCCGCGGAGGCCGCCGAGGACCCGCTGGAGCGGCTGCTCCAGGACCACGGCGTGCGCGGCATCGCCTGGCGGGCCGCGCAGCTCCCCACCGACCAGCACCGCGACAAGGTCGCCGAGTGGCTCGACATGTTGCTGGAGAGCGTCAAGCGGCCCGAGTCGTGAGCCGGGGTGAAGCGTGGGCATCGGTAAGGACATGCGCCGCCTGTGCGGCGAGCTGGTCGGCGAGCTGAACCTGCCTGCTCCGGCGCCGCCCGGCGACCTGCACGCGGCGCTGTGCGGGGCGATGAGCCGGCGCCGCGGCCGCCCCGTCCGCTTCCGCACCGCCCCCTTCCCGGTCGGGACCGCCAGCGGGCTGTGGCTCGACCTGGCCGACCAGGACCTGGTGGTGGTCGAGGAACGCACCGCGCCCGACCACCAGTTGGTGATCCTCGGTCACGAGCTGTGGCACATGTGGGCCGGGCACCGCACCCACCGCGGCGACGAGGGTGCCCCGGCCGCCGCCAGGATGCTGGGAGAGGACGCCGACCTGGGGGCGGCCGTCCGCGCGGTGGCCGCGCGCACCCACTTCGCGCGCGACGACGAGCGGGAGGCGGAGAGCTTCGGACTGCTGCTGGCCAGCAAGTGCCGCACCCGGCTTGCACCGCCGACCGGTCGCGGCCCGCTCGGCGGCGACCCCGTGGCGGGCCGTATCGGCGCGTCGCTCGGCTATCGCGGGAACTGACCCGCCGGCCTCCGCGGCACGGCCCCCCACCTCCGCGGCACGGCCCCCACCTTGGCGGCCGTCCCCGCGCCGGCTGCCGCGCGGGGCGCCGGACGGCCGGCTGCGCGCGGGTCGGCGCCGACGATTGTCAGTGGGAGGCGGCAAGCTGGAGTGGCGCCGCCGCACCGGGGCGCACGCGCCGCCCGGGCGCGGGAGACGACAACGCCGACACGGGGAGAGCCGAGCGATGCCGACCGCCGTACTGACCGACCGCGAACGCACCGCCGTTCAGGCCTATCTGCGCCTGCTGCACACCGTCCGAGCCGCCTTCGAGCGCGCCGGGGCGCCGCCGGACGGGCCACGGCCCGCCGTGCTCCCGCCGTCGGTGCTCGCCGAGGCGGAACAGGCGCTGACCGAGGCCGGGCTCGCGGGGAACGAGGAGGAGTTCTTCCGGATGCTGAGGAGTTGGTGCCCAGAGCGCTGACGGAGCACGGACGAGGGTCCGTTCAAGTGTGCGGGACCGTCACGGCGGTCGCCACCAGACCCCGTCGCACGGTCCACCGCCCCTCGAACGCCTGCACCGTGCGGCCGTCCACCCGGGGGCCCGCGACGAGCAGTTCGGCACGCAGGGTGCCGCGCGTCGCCTCCCCGGCGTCGGGCCGGAGGTCTATGTCGGCCTCCGCGAAGTCGAGCCAGCGGCCGGTCAGCGGGAACCACGCCTTGTAGACGGACTCCTTGGCGCTGAACAGCACCCGGTCCCACGGCACCTCGGGGTGGCCGGAGGCGAGCAGGCGCAGCCGCTGGACCTCGGCGGGCAGGGCCACGGAGGCCAGGACGCCGTCGGGCAGCGGTCCCCGCGGCTCGGCGTCGATGCCCAGGGAGGCCAGGTCGCTCGCGCGGACCAGGGCGGCCGCGGCGTAGCCGTCGCAGTGGGTCATGCTGCCGGCCAGCCCCTCCGGCCAGCGGGGCGCGCCGCGTTCGCCGGTCAGCACCGGCTGGGGCGCCACGCCGAGCTTCTCCATCGCGCGACGGGCGCAGGCGCGTACCGCGGCGTACTCGCGGCGCCGCTTGGGCACGGCCCGGGCCACCCGTTCCGCCTCCTCGGGGAACAGCAGCGCCTCGGCGGTCTCGTGCAGACCGTCGTCGCCGTGCGTCTCGACGGCGACGACGGTGCGCGGGAGCAGCTCCTCGATCACCGCGGGCCTCCGTCCTCGGGCAGGATGCGGCGCGGCCGGCCGGGCGGCTCGGACCGTCGGCGCCACTCGCGCGGGTAGCCCACCGAGACCTCCTCGAAGCGGACGCCCTCGTGGTGGGTGGTGCGGGGGATGTGGAGATGTCCGTAGACCATGGCCGCGACGCGGAAGCGGCGGTGCCAGTCGGCCGTCAGCCGGGTGCCGCACCACTGGGCGAACTCGGGGTGCCACAGCACCTCGGTCGGGTGACGGTCCAGCGGATAGTGGTTGACCAGGACGGTCGGCAGGTCCTCGGGCAGTTCGGCCAGGCGGCGCTCGGTCTCGGCGACCCGGGCCCGGCACCAGGCCTCGCGGGTGGGGTGGGGGTCGGGGTGGAGGAGGTACTCGTCGGTGCAGACGATGCCGGTGGACTGCGCGTAGGCCAGGCCCTCCTCCTTGGTCGAGCAGCCCTCGGGAAGCAAGGAGTAGTCGTAGAGCAGGAAGAGGGGGGCGACGGCGACCGGCCCACCGGGCCCGTCCCAGACCGGGTAGGGGTCCTCCGGGGTCAGCACGCCGAGATCGCGGCACACGGCGACGAGGTGCTCGTAGCGGGCGACGCCCCGCAGGGTGACGGGGTCGCTCGGGTGCGTCCACAGTTCGTGGTTGCCGGGCGCCCACACGACTTGGCGGAAGCGGCCGGCAAGGGTCTTCAGGGCCCACTGGACGTCGGCCACGGTCTCCGAGACGTCACCGGCGACCAGCAGCCAGTCGTCGTCGCTGTGCGGGTGCATCCGCTCCACCAGCTCACGGTTCTCCGCGTAGCCGATGTGCAGATCGCTGATGGCGAGCAGTTGCCCGGCGCCATCGGCCGTCGACGTCACGTCCTCCCCCTCCGGTCGTACGACTGGCATCACGAGAACACATGCGTGATCGTGCCACAAGCGGGCGCGGCGCCGCGGCCGCAGGCCGGGAAACGCGGGACATCCGTAACACCCGCGTTGCACGCGCGGCCCGCCGGAGCCCCTATGATCGGCCCCGGCACCGCCGCCCGAACTCCTCTTCCTGCGGGGCGGTTCGGTGTCCCTCCTACGTTCTGCCCGGGTACGGGCCGCCGAGCCCTGCCCGCGAACCGTGAAAGGCGGCCTGCATGGTTCCTCGCGTACGCGTCTGGCTCAACCGCACGTACGCGGAGAACGTGTTCTTCATGGATCAGCTGCGGCGAAATCCCGCCGACCGGGCGGTGGAGATCCATGCCACGCACGGGGACGCGGACTCGCCCGTGCTGGCCGCGGCCGACACCGCCGAGCTGGAGCCGGAGGGCCTCTCCCCGGCCGGGTACGTCGAGTACGCCCTCGACCAGTGCCGGCGCCGCGGTATCGACGTGTTCGTGCCCCGGCTGCACCAGTCGGCCCTCGTCGCGCACCGCGCGGAGTTCACCGCCGCCGGCACGGCACTGCTGGCGCCGCCGCCCGAGGCGGTGGCCGTGTTCCAGGACAAGGTGATCGCCTACGAGGCGGTGCAGGCGATCGGGGTACCGGTGCCGCCGTGGTGGCGGGTGCGGACCGCCGAGGAACTCGTCGCGGCGGTCGACGCCCTGGAGGCCGACGGGCACAAGGCCTGCTTCAAACCGGCGTCCGGGGCCGGCGGCGTGGGCTTCCGGGTCGTCACCCGGACCTCCTTCTCGCTGGCGCACCTCAGCGGTTTCCCCGGCCCGCACGTACCGCTCGACCTTGCGGTGGACGCGCTGCGGCGGGCCGAGGAGCCGGTGGACTGGCTGGTGATGCCGCGGTTGGAGCAGCCCGAGGTGTCCGTGGACTGCCTGACCGGCCCGGACAACGCGGTGCGACTGGCGATCGGCCGCACCAAGAACGGCCGGCGGCGCGGTTTCACCCTGCACGAGCAGTGGCTCGACCCGGCGCGGCGGATCGCGGAGCGCTTCGGGCTGCACTACCTGTCCAACATCCAGTTCCGCATGTACGGCGACCGGCCGGTGCTGATGGACGTCAACACGCGGCCCGCCGGCGGTCTGCACCAGCTCTCCCTCTGCGGGGTCAACGTGCCCTGGGCCGCGGTGCGGTTGGCGCTCGGTGAGGATCCGGGGGAGATGGCGGCGCCGTTCCTGGGCCAGGACTACACCGTCGTCGCGGCGCCGCGCCCGCTGCGGCCGGTGTCGCTGCCGCAGCAGCGCGCGGAGGAGGCGGAAGCACTACCCGCGGCTCCGGCGCCCGCGGCTTCCGGAGCGGCCGGGCCCGCCGGGACGGCTCGGGCGCTGCCGCTGCAGACTCACTGACCCGGCGCGCCGGACCCCTTCGCCCCGTTTCCGGCCGCTCCTCTCGACTCACCGGTATGGACCAATCTCGCTGCAAGCCTTGACAGCTCGATTGGTCCATACCAACTTGGTTGCGCACCCCCAGCACTCCCCAGCACATCCGTGCACTCCCGAACGCCCCCCATACTCCAGGGAGATCGTGTGCGCACCTCCGTTCTCAGACGTTCCCCACGTCGGCTCCTGGCCCTGCTCGGCACCGCGGCCCTGGCATTCGCCGGAGCCGTCGCCCTGCCCGGCACCGCGCAGGCGGCGAACGTCCTCACCAACGCCGGTTTCGAATCCGGCGGCCTGTCCCCCTGGTCGTGCAGCGGCAACCTCGGCTCGGTCGTCTCCTCCCCCGTGCACGGCGGCACCAAGGCACTTGCCGGTGCGGCCAGTTCCAGTGACAACGCCACCTGCAGCCAGACCGTCGCCGTGCAGCCCGGCACCGCCTACACGCTCAGCGGCTGGGTCCGCGGCTCCTACGTCTACCTCGGCGTCGACGGCGGCGCCTCGACATGGACCACGTCCCCGTCGGCGTACAGCCACCTGAGCGTGTCCTTCACCACCGGCGCCGCGCAGACCAGCGCCAAGATCTACGTCCACGGCTGGTACGCCCAGGGCACCTACTACGCGGACGACATCAGCCTCGACGGCCCGGGCGGCGGAGGAGGCGGGGGAGACACCCAGGCGCCCTCGGCGCCCTCGGGCCTCACCTCCACCGGCAAGACCTCGTCGAGCGTGTCGCTGAGCTGGAACGCCGCCACCGACGACACCGGCGTCACCGGGTACGACGTCTACCGCAACGGCAGCAGGACGCTGAGCGTGTCCGGCACCTCCGCCACCGTCGGGGGCCTCTCGGCGAGCACCTCGTACACGTTCACCGTGAAGGCGCGGGACGCGGCCGGGAACGTCTCCGCGGCCTCGAACTCCGTCAGCGTGACGACCGACGCGGGCAGCGGCGGCGGGGGCGGCGGGGGCTTCACCCAGGCCGCACCCTACCTGTACGAGGGCTGGGGCGACCCGCCGAACCCCACCACGGTGATGAACGCGACCGGCGTCAAGTGGTTCACCATGGCGTTCGTGCTCGACTCCGGCGGCTGCACGCCCGCCTGGGACGGCAGCCGGCCGCTGACCGGGGGTGCGGACCAGAGCGCGATCAACGCCATCCGCTCCGCGGGCGGCGACGTCGTCCCGTCGTTCGGCGGCTGGCAGGGCAGCAAGCTCGGCGCCAACTGCTCCTCCGCGAGCGCGCTGGCCGGCGCGATCCAGAAGGTGATCGACGCCTTCGGTCTGAAGGCCGTCGACATGGACATCGAGAACTCCGACGAGTTCGAGAACGAGGCCGTCCAGGCGAGGATCCTCACCGCGCTGAAGACGGTCAAGGCGAACAACCCGGGCCTGCGCACCATCGTCACCTTCGGCACCTCGACGACCGGTCCGACGTACTACGGCAACCGGCTCATCGAGCAGGCCCACTCGATCGGCGCCGGCATCGACGTCTTCACCATCATGCCGTTCGACTTCGGCGGCGGCTCGGACATGTACGGCAACACCGTGAACGCGGCCGAGGGGCTCAAGGCCAAGCTGAAGTCCACCTTCGGCTGGGACGACGCCACCGCGTACGCGCACATCGGCATCTCCGGCATGAACGGCCTGTCCGACCAGCAGGAGAACACCACCCCGGGGATCTGGAGCCAGATCCGCGACTGGGCCAACTCCCACCACATCGCCCGGCTCGCCTTCTGGTCGGTCAACCGCGACCGGCCCTGCCCGGGCGGCGGCGTGGTGAGCAACTGCTCCGGTATCAGCCAGAACGACTGGCAGTTCACCTCCATCACGGCCGGGTTCACCGGCTGACCGGCGGCCGCACCCCCACGGCGGCCGCAGCCGGGCCGCCCGCCGCGGAACTCCTGATCCGGGGCGGGCGGTCCGGCGCACCTGCGGCTACCGGCACGCCGGTCCGGCGGAATCACGCCGGGCCGGCCTCAGCGGAGGTAGGAGAGACCGGGGTGGACGGCGGTGTAGGCGTCCACGAGGCGCCGCGCCACGGCGACCGAGTCGACCAGCGGGTGCAGCGCGAACGCCTTCACCGCCTGCGCCCGCGCCCCCGACGCGGCGGTGGCCAGCACCTCCCGCTCGACCGCCTTGACCGCGCACACCAGCCCGGTGGCATGACCGGGCAGCGGATCGGCGGCGACCGGGTGCGCGCCGCTCGCGTCGACCAGGCAGGGCACCTCGATGACGGCCTCCGCGTCGAGCGCGGCGAGCGTGGCGCGGTTGCGGACGTTGAGGATCAGCGTGGTGCGCTCGTTGCGGGCGACGGCCCGCATCAGGGCCAGGGCCACCTTCTCGTAGCCGCCGGACAGGTCCTCCGGTTCCCGCTCGCCGGCGCCGGCCGCCTCCCGGTTCTCGGCCATGTAGGTGGACTCGCGTTCGGCGCGCGTGCGCTGCCACGCCGCGAGGGCGGAGACGGACGGATCGCCCGCCTGCGCGTAGAAGCGGGCCTGCTGGTCCCTCAGGAAGGCACCGCGGGTCTGCTCGGCCTCCCGGTAGGCCCGGACCGTCTCCCGGTTGAAGTAGTAGTAGTGCAGGTACTCGTTGGGGACGGCGCCCAGCGACCGCAGCCACTCGGCACCGAACAGCCGGCCTTCCTCGAAGGAGCCGAGCAGCACGGGATCGTCGAGCAGGCGCGGGAGTTCGTCGCGGCCGGCGACGCGCAGGCCGCGCACCCAGCCGAGGTGGTTGAGGCCCACGTAGTCGATCCACGCCCGCTCCGGATCCGCGCCGAGCACCCGGGCGACACGGCGGCCGAGTCCCACCGGGGAGTCGCAGATCCCGATGACGCGGTCGCCGAGATGGCGGGACATCGCCTCGGTGACCAGGCCGGCGGGGTTGGTGAAGTTGATGACCCAGGCCTCGGGGGCCAGCCGGGCCACCCGGCGGGCGATGTCGACGGCCACCGGGACCGTGCGCAGGCCGTAGGCGATGCCGCCCGCGCCGACCGTCTCCTGCCCGAGGACGCCCTCGGCGAGCGCCACCCGCTCGTCCTCCGCCCGGCCCTCCGCGCCTCCGACCCGGATCGCGGAGAACACGAAGTCGGCGCCGCGCAGCGCCTCGTCGACGTCGGTGGTGGCGGTCACCTCCGGAGCGTCGGGGACCCCGGCGGCCTGCTCGGCGAGGACGCGGGTCACCGCGGCCAGGCGTGCGGTGTCCGGATCGTGCAGCACCACCCGGGTCACCCGGCCCGCGCCGCGGTCCCCCAGCAGCGCCCCGTACACCAGCGGCACACGGAAACCGCCACCGCCCAGAATCGTCAGTTGCACGTCCGCGCCCTTCCCGTCGCCCCGCTCCCGGGGCCGACGGCCGACCGGGGCGGCTCCCCGCCCGGGACGTCCGCCGGGCGGGTACCGGTGACGTCCGCCGGGCGGGCACCGGTACGGGCCCGATCATGGCACGCCCCGCCGGTCCGCCCGAGGAACCAGGACACGGCAGACGGCGGCGAGGGCGACCACGCATGCGGGGGCGCACCGGTCCCGGGGCATGCCGCACGGAGGCATGCCGCTGCCGCGGGGGCACGCCGGCGCCCGGGTCAGCGGCACTCGGGCATCCGGGCGGGCGGCACTCGGGCACCCCTGCCACCCGGGGCACCACGGGTTGCGGCGGTATTGCCGATTCGCACCATTCACGAGGTGAACTCATCGAGGCCGCAGACACTTTCACTGCTTCAAGCCTTGACGATCCCGGGGACAGGGAGCACATTGGGCCCACTCTGAGAGCGCTCTCAGCCGCTGGCGAGGGCGTCTCGACCACCCGCACACTCATTCCGTACCGAGAGGCTCCCCCCATGAGTGCACCCTCCGGCGCCCGCAGACGGCACCCGCTGCGGCGGGCCCTCGTCGCCGTGCTCGGCACCGTCGGCCTGGCGGCCGCCGCCGCCACGGCCGCCACCCTCCCCGCGAACGCGTCCGCCCCGGCGACCCCGTCCGGCTGGTCCCAGGTCTTCCTGGACGACTTCAACGGCGCCGCCGGCTCCGGCGTCAACACCGACAACTGGCGCTACGACACCGGCGTCGGCTACCCCGGCGGCCCCGCCAACTGGGGCACCGGCGAGGTCGAGAGGATGACCTCGAACACCAGCAACGTCGCCCTCGACGGCAACGGGAACCTGCTGATCACACCGCAGCGCACCGGCGGCAAGTGGACCTCCGGCCGCATCGAGACCAACCGCACCGACTTCGAACCCCCGGCCGGCGGCAAACTGCGGGTCGAGGCCCGCATCCAGATGCCCGACGTCACCGGCGCCGCGGCCAAGGGCTACTGGCCCGCGTTCTGGATGCTCGGCGCGCCGTACCGGGGCGACTACCAGAACTGGCCCTCGGTCGGCGAGTTGGACGTCATGGAGAACGTCCAGGGGCTGAACACCGTCTGGGCCACGATGCACTGCGGCACCAGCCCGGGCGGCCCCTGCAACGAGACCTCCGGCATCGGCAACTCGACGTCCTGCCCCGGCACCACCTGCCAGGCCGGCTTCCACACCTACGCGGTGGAGTGGGACCGCTCGGTCACCCCCGAGGCGATCCACTTCTCCGTCGACGGCACCGTGTACCACACCGTCACCGCGGACCAGATGGACGCGACCACCTGGGCCAACGCCACGAACCACGGCTTCTTCGTCATCCTCAACGTGGCGATGGGCGGCGGCTTCCCGGACGCCTTCGGCGGCGGCCCCGACAGCGGGACGGAGCCCGGCCACCCCATGGTGGTCGACTACGTCCGCGTGCTGTCCGCCGACGGCGGCGGCAGCACCACGACGCCGCCGCCGAGCGGCGGCCGTGACGCCTACCAGGCCATCCAGGCCGAGTCCTACGACAGCCAGTCCGGCATCAGCACCGAGACCACCACCGACAGCGGGGGCGGCCAGGACATCGGCTGGATCGCCAACGGCGACTGGGCCCTCTACAAGGGCGTCGACTTCGGCTCCTCACCGGCCACGCAGTTCTACGGTCGGGTCGCGAGCGGCGCCGCCTCCGGGGTGAGCGGTCTGGTCGAGGTGCGCCTGGACAGCCGCAGCAACGCGCCCATCGGCAGCTTCGCGGTGGGCAACACGGGCGGCTGGCAGTCCTGGCAGACGATCCCGACCAACATCAGCTCGGTGACCGGCACCCACGACGTCTACCTGACCTTCTCCAGCGGGCAGCCCTCGGACTTCGTGAACGTGAACTGGTTCGACTTCGGTCACTGACCGAACCGCGCCGCGCGCCGAGCGGCCCGGCCCGGACTCCCTGGCATGGGGTCGGGCCGCTCGGCCACGAGGCCGTCGGGCGACCTGGCCGCGTGGCGACCAAGCCACCCGGCGGCCTGGGCTCTGACACTGTCGGCGGCCGGTACGCCACCGGCGCCCGCGCCGGGGGCCGGGGCTTGCCCGTGCCCGTGCCGCGGTCGGCATCGGTGCCGGTGGTCAGCCGGCCGCCCTGCCGACCAGCTCGCGGATGCGCTCCTCGTCGGCCGGGGTCAGCTCCGTCAGGGCGAAGGCGGTCGGCCACACGGAGCCGTCGTCGAGTGCCGCCTGGTCGCTGAAGCCGAGCGTGGCGTAGCGCGACTTGAACTTCTGCGCGCTCTGGAAGTGGCAGAGGACCTTCCCGTCCTTGGCGTACGCGGGCATCCCGTACCAGAGTCGGGGTTTGAGGTCCGGAGCGGCGGTCCTGACGATGTCGTGGACGCGTTCGGCGAGCACCCGGTCCGCTTCCGGCATCTCGGCGATCTTCGCGAGCACGTCCTGCTCGGCGGCCGCTTCCTTCTCGGCCCGCGAACCGCGACGCGACGCGGACTTCTTCTGCTCCCGGGCGTGCTCCTTCATCGCGGCCCGCTCCTCGGCCGTGAATCCGTCGTACTGCTCGGTGGACGACTCGGTGGACGGCATGGCGGGTGTCCTCTCGTACGGGGTTGAGCCGGTTCGGGGTGTGCGGGCCGGGCCGCGGGTCAGGGGCGGGCGGGGTTCGATGACGGTGCGGAGGGGAGCGGGGCGGCCGCCTCCCAGGTGAATCCGTCCGGGTCGGTGAAGGGTCCGCCGGTGCCGCCGGTGCCGCCGAGCACGATGCGGTGCGATCCGGTGCCCTCCGCGGGGACGCCGAGGTCCTTGGCGAGTCCGCTCCGCTTGTACAGCGCCAGCTTGACGGGGGCGGACTCCTCGGACGCGAACTCGGCGTACTTGCCGCCGAAGCTCCTGCCCACCGCCAGGCCCCGGCCGACGTAGAACCGCTTGCTGGCCTTGACGTCCTCGACGCCGAGCAGGAGGACCAGCTCGTCGATCTGCCGGGTGGCTGGGCCGGTGTCCTTCCTCGCCGAGGTGGCGACCTTCCAGATCGTCCCGTCCGGGGCCCGGACGACGCCGCCGTAGCCCCACAGGGACTTCTCGGCGGGCTTCAGCACCGCGGCGCCGGCGTCCGTGGCGGCGCCGAGGAATGCGTCGACGGTGGCGGGCCCGGACACCGTGAGGGCCAGGGTGAAGCCGCGGAAGCCGGTGCTCGGTGCCTCGGACGCCCGCAGGCCGATGCGGGCGTCCACGCCGAGGGCGGTGTGGAAGCGGTGGGCGGCGTCGGGGTCGGCCACCTCCAGGGTGACGGATGCGAGGGAGGTGCGGGCTGCGGTGGGAGTGGTGTTCGCCATGGTCATCACGCTAGGGGCCGGTCCGAGGCGGGGGCTTCTCGATTCCTGACGGGTCTCGTCACCTGCTTCGCCACGCACGCGGGCATCCCCTCCACCGTGATCGGTGATCCGGCGCCGCGGGCCGGGCCGTCGGAGTGGGCGTCGGCGCCGGTACGGGCACCGTCACCGGCTTCGGCGCGGGCGTCGGCACCGGCGTGGGTACGGGTGTCGGCGGAGTCGGCCGCCGCCTCCGCGGCCCGGCGCCGGAACGTCCCGGGCGACATGCCGACCAATTGGGTGAAACGGGTGGTGAACGTACCCAGGGAGGCGCAGCCGACCGCGAAGCAGACCTCGGTGACGCTGAGGTCGCCCCGGCGCAGCAGCGCGGTCGCCCGCTCGATGCGCCGGGTCATCAGATAGGCGTAGGGCGGCTCACCGTAGGCGGCGCGGAACTGCCGGCTGAGGTGACCGGCGGACATGTTCACCTCGCGGGCGAGCGCCTCCACGTTCAGCGGCTGCGCGTACTCCCTGTCGATCCGGTCGCGTACGCGGCGCAGCCGGGCGAGATCGGTCAGGCGCTGCGTCTCGACGCGTGCACGGCGCCACCCGGACTGGCACATCGGAGCATTCCCCTCTGCTGGTTCCTCGATTCCCGGTGGCCGGTCGCCCGGTTCTCCGTCCACGTGCGCGAGCACCCCGGATGCCGGCGCCGGCGCGGTGGGCGCCCCGGGCGGCGGGACGGGCGGGGGCGGTCCGGTGCGGCTCAGCGGAGCTCCTGGATGCGGACCAGGTTGCCCGCGGGGTCGCGGATGGCGCAGTCGCGGATGCCGTAGGGCTGCTCGGTCGGCTCCTGCACGACGTCGGTGTCCCCTGCCTGCACCTTCTCGAACGTGGCGTCGAGGTCGGGGGTGGCGAGCAGGATCCAGCCGTAGGTGCCCTTGGCCATCATCTCGGTGATGGTGCGGCGTTCGTCCTCGGTGATGCCCGGATCGGCGGCCGGCGGGGCGAGGAGGATGCAGGTGTCGGGCTGACCGGGCGGGCCGACGGTGATCCAGCGCATCCTGCCCTGCCCGACGTCGCTGCGGACCTCGAACCCGAGGACGTCGCGGTAGAAGGCGAGCGAGGCGTCCGGGTCGTCGTGCGGGAGGACACTGGTGTGAATGGTGATGTCCATAACGGCAGGGTAGAGGCGGTTTCCCGCACCGCGCTTCTCGATTCCTGACCATTCCGGGGAGCCCGGGGAGCCCGGGGAGCCCGGGCCGCCCGTCGCCGCGCGGTGCCCTCCTCCGGGTCCGGCGGGGCTCGGTGCGCTCAGAGGCTGAAGATCCGTCGAGCGTTGCCGGACAGGAACAGCTCGGTGGCCTCCTCGTCCAGGTCCAGTTCACCGAGGTGCTCCAGCGCCTGGCCGGCAGTGATCATGGGGTAGTTGGTACCGAACAGCACTTTCCCGCGCCCCCGGCCGCGCATGTAGTCGACCAGCTCGCGCGGGTAACGGCGGGCGGTGTAGGCGCTGGTGTCGATGTACACGTTGGCGTGCTTGTCGGCCACCGCGATCATCTCCGTGGTCCACGGGTACCCGATGTGCCCGCACACGATGGTCAGCTCGGGGAAGTCCAGGGCGACCTGGTCGATGTAGGGGATGGGGCGGCCGGTCTCGGACGGGCGCAGCGGGCCGGTGTGCCCCACCTGGGTGCAGAAGGGAATGCCGAGGTCGACGCAGGCGGCGTACAGCGGGTAGTAGAGCCGGTCGGTGGGCGGAAGCTGCCACAGCCAGGGCACGATCCTCAGGGCCACGAAGCCGAGTTCCTCGACGGCTCGGCGCAGTTCCCGCACCGCCTGCACGGGGCGGGTGAGATCCGCTCCGGCCACCCCGCGCAGCCGGCCCTCGGACTGGGCGACGAACTCGGCCACCTCATCGTTGCTGATCAGGGGCTCTTGAGGCCCGTACCAGGCCGCCGACAGACCGATCTCGACGTCCGCTGCGGCCATGGCGGCCACCGTGGCCTTGAGCGGCAACGGCTCCTCCAGCAGGCCCCGTCCCGTCCACCGGCGCAACGATGCGAACATGTCGTGGTTGGAGTGACGGAGTGTGGGGTGCTGCATCCACGCATCGATGACCGGCATCCGGCTCCCTGCCTCTTCTCCACGCCGCGGGCCACACCCGCCCCAACGGCTAAGCGGTCGCTTATCGGGACCCTAACCCGGGCGCGCCGTGCACGACCACCCCTCGGGCCGGCTCGCGCCGCACCACTGCGAGACGGGTCCCGGCACGGCGCTAGCGCCGCAGTTCCCATCGGAACCGGGCCGGCGTCAGGTCGGTGTAGCGGTGGAAGAACTTGGAGAAGTTCGCCGCGTCGGTGAAGCCCACCGCCACCCCGACGCGGCCGATCGGCAGGTCGGTGTGGGCCAGCAGGCGCTTGGCCTCCAGGACGACGCGCCGGTCGATGAACTCCTTGGGAGTGGCGCCGGTGGCCGCTCGGACCGCGCGACCCAGGGTGCGTCGGGAGTAGCCGAGGGCGTCGGCGTAGGAGCTGACGCCGTGGTCGGTGGCGAAGTCACGCTCCACCGCGTCCCGGAACCGGGCGAAGGGCGTGCCGGCCGGCGCCGCGGCCCCGGGGGCACTCGCGGCGAGGTGGGCGAGGCGCAGCAGGAACGCCGACAGCGCGTGCCTCAGCACCTCCGCGTGCAGTCCAGGGGGCAGCGCGGCGGCGTCCTCGTACTCGCTCTGCAGCCGCGTCAGGGCCGCCCGGAGCGGGGCGAGTCGGGCCGGAGCGGGGCTCAGCAGCGGCGGCAGGTCGTAGCGGTACAGGCCGGCCGCCTCCACGGTGGCGGACGGGAGGAATCCGGGCTGCATGGTCAGCACGGTTCCGCGGTACTCGCTCGTCCGGGAGAAGCGGTGGACCTGGCCGGGGCGGATCCAGAGCACGTCGCCCTCCGCCGCCTCGTACTCCGCGAAGTCGATCATGTGTCGTACGGGGCCGCCGTCGAGCAGCATCAGGACGTGGAAGTCGATGCGGTGGACACGGTCGAGCGGGGCCCCGGGCCGCCAGGGGCGCCCGGTGTGCAGCGGGCCGATCCGCATACCCGCGCCGCCCGCGGTCGGTCCGACGGGGAAGGGGAGGGTTCTTATCGCGTGCAGTTGCCTGCCGTCTGCGCCGCCTTGGCTGGTTCCGCCCGCCATGTCCTTCTCGTACCGCCCCACTCGCCCTGCCGGTGTCCCAGATTCACCACAGGCTGACACACGCAGACCTTCCTCCAAAAAAGTCAGACTTTTAGGTTTGAACACGCTGATCCACCGAGCCTGCGAGACCGCTCCGCACGAGGAACCGACGACATCGAGGACTTCCTGAACATGAGCAGGCAGACACCGGGCCGCACAAGACGCCGGCCGGCCCGACGGCGTGCCGCCGGCGGCGCGACCGCCTCCCTCCGCGGGCGCTTCCGGTACGTGAGGGGAACCACCGGCCGCGAGTCCCCCTTCGACCACGCCTGCCGGACGGTGGGCCGCCGCCGGCGCCACCCGGACGGCCCAACCGGAGCCCCTGCGGCCATCGGCCCCGTGACGGCCACCGCGCCGGGCCCCGGCCCCGCAACCGCCTGCCCGGCGACCCGGGCACCGGCGGCTTCGCGGGCCGAACCGGCCCGGAGAATCGTCCGCCCGGCCGATGCCAGCGCGACCGCGGTCGCCCGGGCCGGGATGCTGAAGGGGCACGCCACCGATCCCGCCCCGCACGGGCTCGCGCCGACCCGCCAGGGCGTGCCGACGGACGCGCCCGCCCCCGGACGCGGCCGGGGGCGGCCATGTCCTGCGCGAGTCGTCCACCGATCCACCGGAGGTGATCGTCATCGCCACCGGCCCCGAGGTGCAGCGGACCGCCCCCGTGGTCCGGTTGCCGGAGCCGGCGGGAGTCGGCGCCGGACCGCCGTCGCCTCCGCCCGTCCGGTGGCCGGACCGCCGTGCCCGCGCGTGCGGGCGGCCTCGCTCGCGGTCCGGGACCGCGCACGCCGCCGCCCGCGGCCCGACGCGGTGCCCCGGCGCCCGCGGCACCGGATGCGGGGCCCGCGCGGTGGGCTCCGGCACCTCCGCCCGCGCCGGAACCCGTTCCGTCCCGCCCGGTCGCGGCACCCGGTCCCGCGCGCGGTCGCGTCACCGCAGCCGCCGGGGAGTCGCCGGCCGCCGAGCGCGGTCGCCCCGTTCGCCAGAAAGAAGATGATCACTGTGACCGAAGCAATCGCCACCGCGGCGGGGGCGCTGGAGCGGCTGTCCGCCCAGGGCGTCTCCGTCTGGCTGGACGGTCTGTCGCGCGGGCGGATCGAGTCGGGTGGCCTCGCCGAACTGGTCGCGACGCGCGGCGTCGTCGGCGCCACCACCGACCCGTCCGCCCTTCGGGCCGCCGTCGGCTCCGGCACGGAGTACGCGCGGCAGCTCACCGAACTGGCCGCGCGGGGCGTCACGGTCGACGAGGCGGTCCGCATGGTGACCGCCGCCGACGCGCGGGCCGCCGCCGACGTGCTGCGCCCGGTGCACGAGGCCACGGGCGGCCGGGACGGCCGGGTGTCCGTGGACTTCGACCCGCGGCCGGCCCACCGCACGGCCGCGACCGTCGCCGAGGCCAAGCAGCTCGCCTGGCTGGTCGACCGCCCCAACGTGCTGGTGAGGATCCCGGCCACCAGGGCGGGGCTGCCCGCCGTCACCGAGGTGATTGCCGAGGGGATCGGCGTCGACGTCACGCTGGTGTTCTCCCTGGAGCGCTACCGGGAGGTCATGAACGCCTACCTCGCCGGCCTGGAGAAGGCGGCCGCCAGGGGCCTGGACCTGTCAGGCATCCACTCCGTCGCCTCGTTCTCGGTCTCCCCCGTCGACACCGAGGTCGACAAGCGCCTGACGGTGCTCGGCACCGACGAGGCCCTCGCCCTGCGGGGACGCGCGGCGCTGGCGAACGCCCGGCTCGCCTACGCGGCGTACGAGGAGGTCTTCGCCGGGGCGCGCTGGGTGGCCCTGGCCGGCGCGCGGGCCAACCGGCAGCGGCCGCTGTTCACCTCCACCGCAGTGAAGGACGCCGCGTACCGGGACACCCTGTACGTCGACTCCCTGGTCGCCCCCGGCAGCGTCAACGCGATGCCGGAGGAGACCCTGCACGCCGTCGCCGAGCACGGCGAGATCGGCGGTGGCACGGTCACCGGCGGCTACGCGCAGGCCCGGGCGGCGCTCGCCGCGGTGGAACAGCTGGGCATCAGCTACGACGAGGTGGTCCGGCGGCTGGAGGACCAGGGCCTCGCCAAGGTCGAGACCGCCTGGCAGGAACTGCTCGACACGGTGTCGAAGGCATTGGACGGCAAGGGGGTGAGCGCGGAATGACCGCGACTCCGCTGAGGGAACCGACGGCACCCGCGGCGGGCTGGGCGAACCCGCTGCGCGACGCGCGCGACCGGCGGCTGCCGAGGATCGCGGGTCCGTCCGGGCTCGTCATCTTCGGCGTGACCGGTGACCTGTCCCGCAAGAAGCTGATGCCCGCGGTGTACGACCTGGCCAACCGCGGTCTGCTGCCGCCGGGTTTCTCGCTGGTCGGCTTCGCCCGGCGGGACTGGGCGGACCAGGACTTCGCGGAGGTCGTGCACGACGCGGTGAAGGAGCACTCGCGCACGCCGTTCCGGGAGGAGGTGTGGCAGCAGCTCGCCGAGGGCATGCGGTTCATCCCCGGCGACTTCGACGACGACACCGCGTTCGAGCAGTTGCGCGCCACCGTCCGGGAGCTGGACGCGGCCCGCGGCACCAGCGGCAACCACGCCTTCTACCTGTCCGTGCCGCCGCGGTTCTTCCCCAAGGTCGTGCAGCAGCTGAAGAAGCACGGTCTGGCCGACGCCACCGACGGCTCCTGGCGCCGCGCGGTGATCGAGAAGCCGTTCGGCCGCGACCTGGACAGCGCCCGCGAACTGAACGCCATCGTGCACCAGGTGTTCGATCCGGACCAGGTGTTCCGCATCGACCACTACCTCGGCAAGGAGACCGTCCAGAACATCATGGCGCTCCGCTTCGCCAACCAGATGTTCGAGCCGATCTGGAACCGGTCGTACGTGGACCACGTGCAGATCACCATGGCCGAGGACATCGGTATCGGCGGCCGGGCCGGCTACTACGACGGCATCGGCTCGGCCCGGGACGTCATCCAGAACCACCTGCTCCAGCTGATGGCGCTGACGGCCATGGAGGAGCCGGCCGCCTTCGACGCCGACTCGCTGGTCACCGAGAAGCTGAAGGTGCTGCGGGCGGTGCGGCTGCCGGAGGACCTCGCCCTGCACTCGGTGCGCGGCCAGTACGCGGCCGCCTGGCAGGGCGGCACCAGGGTGCGCGGCTACCTCCAGGAGGACGGCATCGACCCGTCGTCCACGACCGACACCTACGCCGCGATCAAGCTGGGCATCGACAACCGCCGGTGGGCCGGGGTGCCCTTCTACCTGCGCACCGGCAAGCGGCTCGGGCGGCGCGTGACGGAGATCGCGGTGGTCTTCCAGCGGGCGCCGCACTCGCCGTTCGACTCCACCGCCACGGAGGAGCTGGGCAAGAACGCGATCGTGATCCGGGTCCAGCCGGACGAGGGCGTGACGGTGCGGTTCGGTTCGAAGGTGCCGGGTACCTCGATGGAGATCCGGGACGTGTCGATGGACTTCGCCTACGGCGAGTCGTTCACCGAGTCCAGCCCGGAGGCGTACGAACGGCTCATCCTGGACGTACTCCTCGGCGACGCCAACCTGTTCCCCCGCCACCAGGAAGTGGAGGAGTCCTGGCGGATCCTCGACCCGATCGAGGAGCAGTGGGCGGCGCACGGCAGGCCCGCGCAGTACCCGTCGGGGAGTTGGGGGCCGAAGGAGGCGGACGAGATGCTCGCACGAGACGGACGGAGCTGGCGCAGGCCATGAGGATCGACCTGACCGACACCACGGCAAGCAGTATCAACAAGGCGCTGGTGCAGGGCCGCCGCTCCCTCGGGACGCCCGCCGTGGGCATGGTCCTGACGATGGTGGTCGTCACGGACGAGGAGAACGCCTACGACTCGATCAAGGCGTCCGAGGAGGCCTCCCACGAGCACCCCTCACGCACCCTGGTCGTGATCAAACGCCATCCGCGCACTCCGCGCGAGCGCACCCAGCCCCGCCTGGACGCGGAGGTCCGCATCGGTTCCGAGGCGGGCACCGGCGAGACGGTCGTGCTGCGCACCTACGGCGAGGTGTCCGACCACGCCGACTCGGTCGTCCTGCCGCTGCTGCTGCCGGACGCCCCCGTGGTGGTCTGGTGGCCGGTGGACGCGCCCGACAACCCGGCGCGGGACCCGCTCGGCGCGCTCGCCCAGCGCCGGATCACCGACATGTACGCCGTCGAGCATCCGCTGCAGGCCCTGCAGACCCGGGTGCGCTCCTACGCCCCCGGCGACACCGACCTCGCCTGGACCCGGCTGACCCCCTGGCGTTCGATGCTCGCCGCGGCGCTGGACCAGGCCCGCGTGAAGATCACCGCGGCGGCCGTGGAGAGCGAGGCGGAGAACCCGAGCGCGGAACTCCTGGCCCGCTGGCTGGGAGCGCGGCTCGGCGTGACCGTCGAACGGGTGGTCACCGCCGGGCCGGTGGTCACCGCGGTGCGGCTGGGCACCGCGGACGGCGACATCGTGATCGACCGCCCCGAGGGTCCGCTGGCCACGCTGTCCCTGCCGGGACAGCCGTCACGGAGCATGGCGCTGAAGGTGCGGCCCACCTCCGAACTGATCGCCGAGGAGTTGCGCCGCCTCGACGCCGACGAGATGTACGCCGTCGCCCTGAGCGGCGAGGCAACCGAGGAGACCGTCTGACATGTCCGACACCACGTCCGGTACCCCCCGGCTGACCCGGCGCCCCGAGTGGATCGCCCTTGAGCAGCACCTCGCCCACACGGCCCCGGACCTG
>NZ_JBJZOJ010000059.1:0-48272 GCF_047200655.1 Streptomyces sp. MS06 | reverse complement strand
CGGGACCGCCACGGCGCCGGGACCGCCACGGCGCCGGGACCGCCACGGCGCCGGGTGCGCCGCAGTGCGGCCTGCGGCGGAGGCCGGCGCCCGGGCGGGCGACCGCGGGGCGGACCGCGCTGCCCGGACCCGCCGGTTCGCCGGTGAGCCCGGAGCCCTTCGCCACCGCGCCGTCACCGGGGCACACGTGTACCGACGGGGACCCACGTGTACCGACGGGGACCAGGGGTACTGGGTCCGGGACGAGCGTCCCGGGACAGTCGCCGACCCGGCCCGGACCCGGACGCCAAGGGGTCCGCAGCGCCCGGAGCGCCCGGAGCGCCCGCGACGGCCGGGGGAGAGGAGCGCGCCATGGTCTCCCGAACGGTTCGGATACCCGTCGGTGACGCGACACTCACCGGCGACCTGGAGATCCCCGAGCAAGCCGCCGCAGTCGTCCT
The DNA here is from genome assembly GCF_047200655.1 of Streptomyces sp. MS06. Taxonomy (NCBI): domain Bacteria; kingdom Bacillati; phylum Actinomycetota; class Actinomycetes; order Kitasatosporales; family Streptomycetaceae; genus Streptomyces; species Streptomyces sp. MS06. The sequence goes on along the minus strand of NZ_JBJZOJ010000059.1, from coordinate 47,832 downwards.
CTTCGCCCACGGCAGCGGCAGCTCACGGCACAGCCCGCGCAACCGGGCGGTCGCCGCGACGCTGCGCGGTGCGGGGCTCGGCACCCTGCTGATGGACCTGCTCACCCCGGCGGAGGACCTCCGCGACCGGGTGACCGCCGAGTACCGCTTCGACATCGGCCTCCTCGGGCGCCGGCTGGCGGCCGCCCTCGACTGGGTACGCGACGGCACCGACACCCGCGGACTTCCGGTCGTGCTGTTCGGAGCCAGCACCGGCGCGGCTGCGGCCCTGGTGGCGGCCGCCGAGCGACCGGACCGCGTCACGGCGGTGGTGTCCCGCGGCGGACGACCCGACCTCGCCGGAGACGCGCTGCGCGCGGTCCGGGCGCCGGTGCTGCTGATCGTCGGGGGGCACGACACCGAGGTGCTCCGGCTCAACCAGGCCGCCGCCCGGGAACTGCCGTCCCCGCACACCCTGCGCATCGTGCCGGGAGCGGGGCACCTGTTCGAGGAGCCCGGGGCGTTGGAGCAGGTCGCCGAGACGGCCCGCGACTGGTGCCGGGCCCGCCTGCCCGCACCCGAGGACGCCCCGCACGGCCACTGACCCCGGCCGGACGAGTCCCTGCGGCGCCACGCACGCGATGCGCCGGGACCGCACGGGTAGCCGGGACCGCACGGGTACCCGGGAGCGGCAGGAGCCAGGCGCCGTACCGGGCGTCGTCCGGACCGGGCCGCCGCCCGGCGGGAAAGGAGGGCCGACCATGCGGTTCCGGGATCGAAGACAGGCGGGCCGGGAACTCGCGGAACGCCTCTCGGCGCTGAGCCTGGAGGGCGGGCTGCACCGACCCGTAGTCCTCGCGCTGCCGCGCGGCGGTGCCGCCGTGGGGCTTGAGGTGGCCCGCGCTCTTCGGGCACCGCTGGACGTGCTCGTGGCGCGCAAGATCGGTGCTCCCTTCGAGGAGGAGTTCGGTGTCGGAGCCGTCGCGGGCGACGAGCCGCCGCTCTTCGACGAGACGTCCCTGGCGATGCTGGGCCTCGACGAGGCGGACCTCGCGCCGGCCGTCGACCGGGAGCGCGCGGAGCTCCACCGGCGCGAGGAGCTGTACCGGCAGGGCCGCCCGGCCCTCGACCTCTCCGGACGCACCGCGGTCGTCGTCGACGACGGCGTCGCCACCGGGTCCACGGCACGCGCCGCCGTGCGTTCACTGCGCCGCAGGACACCGCGGCGGACCGTGCTCGCGGTTCCGGTGGCCGCACCGCAGGCCGCGGACCTGCTGCGCCCCGAGGTGGACGAGCTGGTCTGCCTGTACCTGCCGGGTGACTTCCGGGCCGTCGGGGGGTACTACGCGGACTTCGAGCAGCTGACCGACGAGGACGTGCTGCGGGCACTGAGCGCCGCCCCACAGCGCCGGGAGTGACGCGGCCGGCTTTGCAGGGTCTTCAAAGTTGAGGGGTGCGGAGGCAATGCCGCGTAGTTAAGCGGTGTCCGTGCTGGTCAAGGGCATAGAGACATGGTCTGCGAGGGCGTAGAGAGCGCGCCCCGCCTTGCGGATGATGCCCTCGCTCGACCATGGGGACAGTTGAACGCAGAAGCTGTTCAAGTTGGTGATGCCCAGCATGCGTGCGAGTTCGCGGCCGTGCCAGGCCCGGCCGGGCTCGGCGGCGAGGATGGTGAGCACGCGGTGCTGGCGGCCCCGCGGTCGGCGGCGTCCGGGAAGGGGCGGGTGTCGGTGTGCGGGCGGCCGGGCTCCATGAACGACGATGGCGGACCTGGCGGCGGTGGGGTGTCGTGGGCCGCGTAGAGCGTGATGGCGATGCCGGTGATGTTCTGGCTGGTCAGCGGACTGTCGGCGGGCGGGGTGGCGGGAGATCGGGCACTTGACCTTGCGGATGCTGGTGCGCAGACGGCGGGGCGGGAGCCGTTCGGCTAGGACCGCTCGGCCGATGTCGCCGACCAGATCGGAGTCCCCCGCGGTCGGGACGACGCCGCGGCCGGCGGTCGGGAGGTCCCGGGCGGCCTCCAGGGCGGTGGTGAAGCTTGCCCGGTCCGGATCGGACCCGGCGCTGACTCGATGGCGGCCACCATGGCGATCCGCAGGACCTGGTAGGTGGTCAGCGGCGCCCACATTGCGGGAGAGGGCGGCCAGGAAGTCGTTGCCGTCGAAGGCCCGGTCGGCCAAGACCAGAATGTCGGCGGTGAGCCGGTCCAGCAGCCGGCAGGGGTAGGCGGTTTCGCCTCTGTCGTTGGGTCCGAAGACCGCGCCGAGCAGGCCGCGGGTGCCGGTCTCCACCAGGGCCGTGAGCATCATGGCGGGGTAACTACGCGGCATTGCCTCCGCACCGCTCAACTTTGAAGTCCCGCCAAATATAGGCGCTCGGGAGGGAGTTGCGGAGGGATTTCGGGTCCGGACGACCCGCGAACGTAAACTTCCCACCATTTTTCCCTGTGAGCCCTTTGTGTGACTGTTGTGCACACGCCAAGATCGCCCCTGCGTCGGGACACCCCCATACGCCCGTCGCAGGGAGGAGAGGGCATGTTGCCCCCAAGGCATCAACGACGGCTCATAACCTGTGTCGTTGTGGCCGCCACGTTCGGCCTGGTGACCACCCAGTCGTTCGCCGCGCAGAACGACACCAGACCCCGACCCTGGCAGGCGAGCCACCAGGCCGCGATAGGCCGGGAGCACATCAGGGCGGTGCACGCAGGACACGGAATATCCGCGTTCACCGTGACCGAGGAGGACGACGGCGAAGACGAGGCGGAGAACTCCGCCGAGGCCACAGCCCAGTACACCGAGGCGCGCACCGCGCCCGGCGTGGTCGCACCGGGCGCCTACGGCGCCGCCTGGCAGCAGATCCAGTCGATGCGGCGCACGCACGGCCACTGGAACCACGTCACGAAGAAGAAGTACAACTCCGACGACCCCCGCTACCGCGATGTGAACTCCAACTCCAGCGGCGGGTCGGGCTACGTGACCGGCCGGATCACCGGCATCGCGGCCGACAACCACGGCTATGTGTACGCGGGCGGCGCCAACGGCGGCGTGTTCCGGTCCAGGAGAGGCGGCGGCCGCTGGAAGCCGATCGCCGACAAGCTGCCGTCCCTGTCGACGGGCGTCCTCGCCCTCGACGGCAAGAAGCGCCTCTGGTACGCCACCGGCGAGTCCAACACCGGGGCGACCTCCTTCGCGGGCACCGGCGTCTACGTCCTGAAGCACCCGCACCACGGCACGTTCCAGCCCGGTGACCGGGTCGGCGGCGCCGAACTGGAGAGCACCGTCATCCACGCGCTCCGGTTCGCGGGCACCAAGGTCTGGGCGGCCACCAGCACCGGCGTCTGGTCGCACTCCACCACTTCCCTGTCCGGGCCGTGGAAGCACGAGTTCGCCCCCAACCCGGAGTATCTGCCGGGTGGTTCGAAGGCGGACGACCCGAGCGCCCCGTACAAGAACATCGCCAACGACATCGCCGCCGACCCCAAACACCCGGGCAAGGTCCTGCTCGCGGTGGGCTGGCGCAGCGGCGACTCGTACAACGGCCTGTACGCCAAGCACGGCGGCAAGTGGAAGCGGGTGAACGGGCTCGGCGCTCTGCCGACCAGCAGCGATGACGTCGGCAACATGACGTTCGCCGCCGCGGCCGACGGCTCGCGCCTGTACGCCGTCGACCAGTCACCGGCGCAGATGGCCGCGGACCCCAACAGTGGACTCAAGGGCGTGTACGTGTCGAAGAACGGTTCGCCGTTCGGGCCGTGGACCCGGATCGCGGACTACACGCAGCTGAAGAACGCCGGCTCGGCGCTCCAGGGCGACGGCTACCAGCCCGGCATCCAGGCCTGGTACAACCAGTTCCTCCAGGTCGACCCGGCCGACGCCGATCACATCTACCTCGGTCTCGAAGAGGTCTTCGAGTCCAAGGACGGCGGCAAGAGCTGGATCGTTCCCGGCCCGTACTGGAACTTCAACTTCCCCTGCTGGAGCATCGACCCGTCGAAGCAGACCGGCGACTGCTTCCCCACCACGCACTCCGACCAGCACGCGGTCGCGATCGGCAGCCGCAACGGCAAGTCGTGGGTCTACGTGGGCAACGACGGCGGCATCTACCGGCGCCCGCTGCACGGCGCCGTGGACTCCGGCGGCCACGCCAAGGACTGGCAGTCCCTCAACGACGGCACCATCGACACCCTGCAGTACTACTCCGTGGGCGTCGGTCGGGACCGCGACCACGGCGGCGTCTCGGTGACCGGCGGTCTGCAGGACAACGGGCAGTCGATCCTGCGCGGCCACGACAGAGTGATGGGCTCCAACTTCGGCGGCGACGGCGGCGACACCATCACCGACCCCGCCAACGGCTGCAACATCGCCGCGGAGTACGTCTACCTCGCCATATCGGTCACCCAGAACTGCGGCGCCAACGACGGCTCGTGGACCACGGACCCGTCCAAGGCCACCGAGTACAGCGTCGCCCCGCCGGACAACGAGAAGGGCGGCGCAGGCGCCCGCTTCATCGCCCCGATCGCCGCCGACGCCAAGGACACCGGCACCTGGATCGCGGGCGGCCGCCACGTCTGGGTGAACACCAAGGGCTTCGCGATCCGCTCCGGCAAGGAGTGGAGCAACGCCTACGACCTCGGTGAGGGCCACGTGGCCACCGCCGTCGCGTCCTCCGGCGGCACGGTCTACGTCGGCTGGTGCGGCCCCTGCAACAACCAGGGCTTCACCCGCGGCATCGCGGTCGGCAACGCCGACGGCACCGGCTGGCACCAGCTCAGCCTCCCCGTCGACGGCACCATCCCCAACCGTTACATCTCCGGATTCGACATCGACCCGCACAACGCCCGGCACGTGTACGTGGCCGTGAACGGCTTCTCCCGCCGGTTCACCGAGGGCCCGGGGGCCGGTTTCGGCCACGTCTTCGAGTCGAAGAACGGCGGTGCGACCTGGACCGACATCTCGGCCAACCTGCCCGACGTACCCGCCGACACGGTCGAGTACCTCCCGAACGGCGGTCTCGCCCTCGGCACCGACCTGGCCACCTTCTACCGCCCGGCGGGCGCCACCAAGTGGCAGGTCCTAGGTCACCTGCTGCCCACCACGGCCGTGATGCAACTGCGTCTCGGCCCCGACCACAAGCTGTACGCCGCCTCCCACGGGCGCGGCATCTGGTCCTTCGACGTCCGACGTCTCCGGCGCCACCACCGCTGACCAGGAGCGGTTCCCTTCACACGGCGGCGGCCGGTGCGGACCCCTTCGCGGGATGCGCACCGGCCGCCGGCCGTCCCACGTCCACGGCGTCCGACGCCGCTCGGTGTCGGTGCGGCGTCACTGAACCGGGTACGCCGCCACACTCAGCAGGAGCCTGAAGACGGGCTCGGCATCAGGGCCCCAGGTGACGGATACGGCTCCCGTGCGCGCGGTCCGCACGGTGACACGGGCGCCCCCGTCACGGTCGGTGGAGGTCGAGGTCACCGTCGCCAGCATCGGGTTACCGCTACGCGCCCGAGGCCAGGGCTCCCCGGAACGGGGCCGCAGCACCACGGTCACCGTCGCCCCGGCCCGGACGCACAGTTTCCGTACGGGGGCGTCCGAAGGGCCGTGGGTGACGGTGACGGGACCGGCGGCACATCCGGTTGCGGCAGAAGGTGAAGCGGCCAGCGAAGGCAAGACGGGAGGCGACGTCGTAGCCGGAGAGGACGCCGCAGTCAGGGAGGAAGCCGCAGCCGGAGAGGACGGCGTCCCCGGCGAGCCGGAGCCTCTGCCGTCCTCGCCACCGCCACCGCCATGACCGCCGCCACCGGCCCCGCAGGCCGTAAGGAGACAGGAAACGGCGACCAGGACCGCCCCGGACCAGAGTTTGTGCTCCATCACCCGACCTCTCCTTCGCCTCACCGCGTGCACCACAGTGACGTTCCACACCACGACTCGGTTCCCGTCGGCGAGGGCGCCCAGAATCGGGCCTGTGTGGCGGACGGTGGTTCATCGCAGGTTCGGCGGGGCGGCTCCGGGCGAGGTGACGGGTGACCTGCTGCGGCGACCACCGCTGCTTCAGCCTGTCGTTGATGAAGGCCCGCAGCTCGCATCGGCACGGAGGTTTTCCGGTCCGGGGCGATGGCGCCTCAGCATGCGGCTGATCGTCCGCCGCGTCAGACCGTCGGGCCGGCACACCGAGAACCTCACCGACCTCGAGAAGAAGACCGGCTGGAATTACTCCATCATCGCGACCGACATCACCGAACTGTGGGGCGTCGCGGGTTCCCATCAGGCCCAGTGGATCGACGCCCTGCACCACCACCACGCCGTCGTCGAGGACCGCGTCCGCACGAACAAGGCCATGGGCCTGCGCCACCTGCCAGTCAAGTCTTGGACGACTAACCGTAGTTGGATGCTCGCGGCGAACGTCGCGGCCGACCTCGACGCCTGGCTCCGCCTCCTTGCCCTCCACGACCAGGCCGGCCCCACCAGCAAAGAACCGTCCCGATGAGAACCAGGAAGGACAGGACCCGCAGTCTCCGGGCCCGTGGAACCCGGCGCAGCCGCAGCGGCACGTGCTCGTCATTCGCCGCCGCGGCCGCCACGGGCTCGCTGCCCGGTATCTGCTCGATGGTCGTGTCGCTCATCTGGCGTCTCCTCGATCATCGGATCTGCCGATCATTGAACACTCCCGATCACGGAAGACCGGTGCGAGTGACTCCCGAGCACACCTCGAAACGACGTCCCCGGAGAGTGACACAGCCACCCGGCCGCCGGTCGGCGGCGTGCGGTGGTCCGGCTTGCGGCGGGGCCGCCCGGCCCGGCAGGGTGGGATGCCGTGGCCACCTTGCTGATCGTGCATCACACACCCTCGCCGAACTGCCAGGCGATGTTCGAAGCCGTCCTCTCCGGGGCGAGCGCGCCGGAGATCGAGGGGGTGCGGGTCGTGCGCCGGGCGGCGCTCGCGGCCACGGCGTCCGACGTGCTCGCCGCCGACGGGTACCTGCTCGGCACCCCGGCGAACCTCGGCTACATGTCCGGGGCCCTCAAGCACTTCTTCGACCAGGTCTACTACCCCTGCCTCGACGCGACCCGCGGCCGGTCCTTCGGTTACTACGTGCACGGCGGCAACGACGTCACGGGCGCGGTGCGCGCGGTGGAGGCCGTCACCACCGGCCTGGGCTGGCGGCGAGTGGCCGACCCGGTGACCGTGACCGGTGAACCGGGCAAGGAGGACACCGAGGCGTGCTGGGAGTTGGGGGCGGCGCTCGCGGCCGGGCTCATGGGCTGAGGCGGCCCGGCTGCCCTCGCCGGCGGCCGCGGCGGCCGCCGCGGCCCGGCGGCCTCGCCCAGCGGCCGTACCGGAGGGGCCCGTCGGGACGGCGCCGAGTGCCGCACCCCGCAGCAGAGCACTGCACAACTCAACACAGCACAGCACAGCACAGCACAGGACAGGACAGGACAGCACGGCACCGCGCCGCGACCGTGGACCGTGTCCGCCGGGTCACACCCGCACTGGCGCGGCAGCCCCTTGCCGTCTCCCCTCGCCCCTGCTTGGATGAATCGTCCAGGAGTGGACTGAGAGTCCAAGGGAGCGTGGTGTGAAGGGACGGGAGACCGAACCGCCCGGTACGGCGGCGGCGGACGGGGGCCGCCCGGAGGCGGAGACCCAGCGCGACGCGATCCTCGCCGCGCTGAACCCCGTGGTGGAGGGCATCGCGGCGACCTTCGGCCCGCTGTGCGAGGTCGTGCTGCACGACTACCGGCGCCCCGACCGTTCGGTGGTCGCGGTCGCCGGATCCGTGACCGGGCGCGCGGTGGGTGGAGCGATGAGCGAGATCGGCCTGCGCGTCCTCGCCCGCGGGGACACCGCCGAGGACGACCTCAACTACCACACCCGCACCGCCGCGGGCACCCGCGTCAAATCGTCCACGATGCTGCTGCGCGACCCGGCGGGCGAGGTCTTCGGCGCGCTCTGCGTCAACGTCGACGTCACCGCCGTGGAACGGGCGCACGCCCTGCTGGGTGCCCTCGCCGGCACCGCCGCGACCCCCGCCGAAACGCCGGTGACCACCTTCGGCAACGACATCGACTCCGTCGTCGACGCCCTCGTCGACAGGAGCCTGCAGCACCCCGGCCGGACGTGGGCCGCACTGGACCGGACCGCGCGGCTGGCCCTGTTCCGCAGCCTGGACGAGCACGGAGTGTTCGCGGTGCGCCGCGCCGTCGAACTGGTCGCCGCCCGGCTCGGCATCTCCCGCGCCTCCGCCTACGGCTACCTCTCCCGGTCCCGGGCCGACACGCCCGGCACCAACCGCGACTCCCAGGAAGGCACCCCATGACGACCACGCCCCCGCCGATCGGCCTCGACGACGTCCGGGACGCCGCCACCCGGATCAGGGGCGTCGCCCACCGCACCCCCGTGCTGCGCTCCCGCACCCTCGACGCGCTGGCCGGCGCCGAGGTGTTCCTCAAGTGCGAGAACTTCCAGCGCGTGGGCGCCTTCAAGTTCCGCGGCGCCTACAACGCGGCCTCCCGCCTGGCACCGGAGCAGCTCGCCCGGGGTATCGCCGCCTACTCCTCCGGCAACCACGCCCAGGCCGTCGCCCTCGCCGCACGGGAACTCGGCAGCACGGCCGTCATCGTGATGCCGGAGGACGCCCCGCTCGCCAAGCGGGCCGCGACCGCGGGCTACGGCGCCGAGATCGTGACCTACGACCGCTACACCGGCGACCGCGTCGCCGTCGCCGAGGCCCTGGCCGCCGAGCGGGGCCTCGCCCTCATCCCGCCCTACGAGCATCCGCACGTGATGGCCGGACAGGGCACCGCCGCCCTCGAACTCCTCGAGGAGGCCGGTGCGCTGGACGCCCTGGTCGTCCCGGTCGGCGGCGGCGGCCTGATGGCCGGCTGCGCGACCGCGGCCAAGGCGCTGCACGGTCCCATCCGGATGATCGGCGTCGAACCGGAGGCGGGGGACGACACCAAGCGGTCCCTGGAGGCCGGCCGGCGTGTCACCGTCCCGGTACCCCGCACCATCGCCGACGGCCAGGCCCTCCCGACCCCCGGCGAGCTGACGTTCTCCGTGAACCGGCGGCTCGTCGACGCGATCGCCCTGGTCGGCGACGAGGAGATCCGCGAGGCGATGCGGTTCGCCTTCGAACGCCTGAAGATCGTCCTGGAGCCCAGCGGCGCCACCCCGCTGGCGGCCCTGCTCACCGGCCGTGCCGGGCCCCTCCCTCGCCGCGTCGGGCTGATCCTCTCGGGCGGCAACGTCGACGCCGCACGCTTCGCCCGGCTCTGCGGCGGCGCCGGCTGACCGCCCGCACCCCACCTCCCCGCAGCGACCTGGGGCGACCTGACGACGAACCCGCGTCGGCGGGTCCTCAGCCCACGAGCACGACCTCCAGCGTGCGCGGCCCGTGCACGCCCTCCACCCGGTCCAGCTCGATGTCACTGGTGGCCGACGGACCCGAGATCCACGTCAACGGCCGGACCGGATCCAGGCGTGCGAGGGCCTCCGGGACGGACGAGACGACCTGCTCCGGTACCCGTACCACGCAGATGTGGTGGTCCGGGACGAGCGTGATCCTGCGTCGGCCCTGGTCGGGAGAACCGTCCAGGACGATCGTGCCGGTCTCCGCGATCGCCAGCGCGCAGCCCGTGACCACGCTCTCCACCCGGTCCAGTTCCTCCGGCGTGCTCACCGCCCGGTCGGGCACGCGCGTCGGGCCGGCCGCCGACATCCACCGCGGCGGCAGGCCCGGGGGCACCAGTACATACCGGCAGCCGCGCCGGGCGAGCAACCGCATGAGCAGCAGCGGCAGTTCCTCCTCGCCGGTGCGGTGCACCACGGCCCGGTAGTCCGCCAGGTTCGCCGCCAGCAGGTCCACCGTCCCGCGCGCGTCCCCGTCACCGTGGCTGCGCAGGTACTCCCGCGGCACCGCCTGCTCGTACCCCGGATGCGTCCCGGGCGCCGCATGCGCCGCGGCAGCACCGTCGACCGGTACGTCGGCCAGGGCGCGCCGCACCCGGCCCAGGATGCGTTCCCTGCTGCTCATGCACCGTCCTCCCGTCCGCCGCTCACACGTCCCCGTCCCGTCCGCCACGGGTCCGCAGCCACCAGTCCCGGAACGGCTCGGCGGGCACCGCCGGCAGGTCCCTGCTGCCGCTCCACGCGCGACCCGGCCCCGGCAGGGTACGCGGGTGGAAGCGGCGGGTGCGGGACGCGAGCCGCTGCCCGGCGCGCAGCACGCCCGGGTACGTGAACGCCCAGCGAGCCGCGCGCATCGCCGCCCGCTCGGCGGCGTGCCCGCCGGCCGGCCGGAGGACGACCCTGTTGCCCGCGCGGGTCGCCGCGCCCCCCTCGGCGACCCGCTCCCGCAGGTGCACCAGGACCTCGGGGATGTCGATGGCGACCGGGCACACCTCGTAGCAGGCGCCGCACAGGGAGGAGGCGTACGGCAGGGAAGCGTCGATCTCGCTTCCCGTGCCGCGCAGTTGGGGGCTGAGGATCGCCCCGATCGGCCCCGGGTAGACCGAGCCGTACGCGTGGCCGCCGGCCCGCTCGTAGACCGGGCACACGTTGAGGCAGGCCGAGCAGCGGATGCAGCGCAGCGCCTGCCGGCCGACCTCGTCGGCGAGGGCGTCGGTACGCCCGTTGTCGAGGAGGACCAGATGGAAGGCGCGCGGGCCGTCGGCCGTCCCGGAGTCCGTCGTACCGGTCCACATCGAGGTGTACGGGTTCATGCGCTCCGCCGTGGACGAGCGGGGCAGCGTCTGGAGGAACACCTCCAGGTCGCGCCAGGTCGGTACGGTCTTCTCGATACCGACCACCGAGATCAGCGTCTCCGGAAGCGTCAGGCACATCCGCCCGTTGCCCTCGGACTCGACCACCACCAGGGTGCCGGTCTCGGCGACCATGAAGTTGGCGCCGGAGACACCGACTTTGGCGCGCAGGAACTTCTCCCGCAGATGCAGCCGCGCCGCCTCCGCCAGTTCGGCGGGGGAGTCGGACAGCCCCTCGGGCGCCGGGCGGCCCCAGCGGCCCATCTCGCTGCGGAGGATGTCGCGGATCTCGCCCCGGTTGCGGTGGATCGCCGGGACCAGCAGGTGCGAGGGCCGGTCCCGGCCCAACTGCACGATCAGCTCCGCGAGATCGGTCTCGTAGGCGCGGATGCCCGCCGCCTCCAGCGCCTCGTTCAGCCCGATCTCCTGCGTGGCCATCGACTTGACCTTCACGACCTCCGACTCCCCGGTCTCCTCGACCAGCCGGGTCACGATCCGGTTCGCCTCGGCGGCGTCGGCGGCCCAGTGGACGGTGCCGCCCGCCGCCGTCACCGACTCCTCCAACTGCACCAGGTAACGGTCCAGGTGGCGCAGCGTGTGGTCCTTGATCCGCGCCCCCGCCTCGCGCAGCGCCGCCCAGTCCGGAACCTCCGCCACCGCCTTCGCGCGCTTGGCGCGGATGGTGCGGGTGGCGTGGCGCAGATTGCCCCGCAGGGTGCTGTCGCCGACCGCCCGCCGCGCGGCCTCGGGGAAGGCAGGCATCCCCAGGAACGTCCCGCTCACCTCGTCGCCTCCCCGGTGCTCGCCAGGATCTCCGCGAGGTGCACGGGCCGCATGCCCACCCGCAGCCGGGCCATGGTGCCCCCGAGGTGCATCAGGCACGAGTTGTCGGCCGCGCACAGCACCTGCGCACCGGTCGACTCCGCGCTGCGCACCTTGTCCTCGCCCATCGCCGCCGACACGTCGGCGTTCTTCAGCGCGAACGTGCCGCCGAAACCGCAGCACTCCTCCGCGCCGGGCAACTCGACCAGTTCCAGCCCCCGCACCGCCCGCAGCAGCCGCAGCGGGCGGTCGCCGAGACCGAGCCCGCGCAGACCGTGGCAGGTCGGGTGGTAGGTCACCGTGTGCGGATAGCTCGCCCCGACGTCCGTCACGCCCAGCACGTCCACCAGGAACTCCGTCAGCTCGTACGTCCTGGGCGCCACCCGGGCCAGCGCGCCGGCGAGACTGTCGCCCCGCCCCTCGGCGCGGGCCCGCTCGCCCATGCGCGGGTACAGCTCCCGCACCATCGCGCCGCACGAACCGGACGGAGTCACGACCGCTTCGTAGCCGTCGAACACCTCGCAGAAGTGGCGGGCCAGCGGCTCGGCCTGGTGCCGGTAGCCGGTGTTGTAGTGGGCCTGGCCGCAGCAGGTCTGCGCCATCGGGAAGTCGACCTCGACGCCCAGCCTGGTCAGCAGTCGCACCACGGCACGGCCGGTGTCCGGATAGAGCGTGTCGTTCACGCAGGTGAGGAACAGTGCGACACGCATCGCGGGCTCCCTGTGGTCGGTCTGCGGAGGCTTGCAGCGTAGTCCCGGGCGCCGGTGGCCGGGGACCCTCGCCGTCCCGGCCGCGCCTCCCGCCCCGCTGCCGCGGAGGCGGGCGGGGCGGGAATACGGCGGAGGGCGCACGGGCACGCGGCGGTCCGGCCGGAGCCGGCGGTGTGCCGCTCCGGCCTCCCGGTCCGCTGAGCCGCCGTTCAGTAGGCCCGGCGCGGTGCACCGCGCCGGGTGTGTTGAACTGGGACGGCCGCAGACCGCGGCCGCCACCGTTCGTACCGGGAGTCGTGTTGACCCACAGCTACCGCCAGCCCGGCGTCGTCCTGACCGACCGACGCTTCACCGTCCCCCTCGACCACGCCGACCCCGGCGGAGAGACCATCGAGCTGTACGCACGGGAGGCCGTCGCCGGCGACAAGGCCGGGCGGGACCTGCCCTGGCTGGTCTACCTCCAGGGCGGCCCCGGGTTCGGCGCGCACCGCTTCGTCGGCCGGCAGGCCTGGCTCGGCCGCGCCCTGAAGGAGTACCGCGTGCTGCTGCTCGACCAGCGCGGCACCGGCCACTCCACGCCCGCCAACCGGCAGACGCTCCCGCTGCGCGGCGGCCCCGCGGAACAGGCCGACTACCTCACCCGCTTCCGCGCCGACTCCATCGTCCGCGACTGCGAGGCGATCCGCCCGCGGCTCACCGGCGGCGCGCCCTGGACCGTCCTCGGGCAGAGCTTCGGCGGCTTCTGCACCGTCAGCTACCTCTCCCTCGCACCCGAGGGCCTGTCCACCGCACTGATCACCGGCGGCATGCCGTCCCTGGAAGCGCACGCCGACGACGTCTACCGCGCCGCCTATCCGCGCATCGCCCGCAAGACCGCAGCGCACTACGCCCGCTACCCGCAGGACGTGGAGCGGGCCCGCCGCATCGCCGACCACCTGCTCGGCCGGAAGGTGACGCTGCCGAACGGCTACCGGTTCACCGCGGAGGCCTTCCAGTCCCTCGGCATCCTCCTCGGCGGCGGCGACGGCAGCCACCGCCTGCACTTCCTGCTGGAGCACGCCTTCGTCCGCACCCCGCGGGGCCACCAGCTCTCCGACGCCTTCCTGGAGGACGTGCAGAGCCTCCTCTCGTACGCCGGCCACCCGCTGTACGCGCTCCTCCACGAGGCGATCTACGCCCAGGACGAACGCCCCACCGCCTGGGCGGCGGAACGCGTCCGCGCCGAGTTCCCGCGTTTCGACGCGGCCAAGGCGCTCGCCGGCGACGGCCCGCTGCCGTTCACCGGGGAGACGATCCACCCGTGGATGTTCGACTGCGACCCGGCGCTGCGCCCGCTGCGCGAGACCGCCGAACTCCTCGCCGCCCGCACCGACTGGACGCCGCTGTACGATTCCGCCCGCCTCGCGGCGAACGAGGTGCCCGCCGCGGCGGCGGTCTACCACGACGACATGTACGTCGACACCGCGCACTCCCTGGCCACCGCGGACGCCGTCCGCGGACTGCGGACCTGGGTCACGGACGAGTTCGAGCACGACGGCATCCGCGCGGGCGGCCCCCGCGTACTGGACCGGCTGATCGCCGTCGCCCGCGACGAGGCCTGAGCGCGTCACCGGCGTCCCGCGGCACCGGTCGGCGACGGAGCCCGAGCGAGTCCCGGCGTCCCGGATGCCGTGCGGCGCCGTGGACGTCCGCGGCCCGCACGGCGGGCCTCGTGCCGTCTCCTCGCAGGGGGACGTGCCGAGGCCCGCTCGGCGGCGCCCACGGGGGAGTCGCGGCTCTCCTGCGCCCGGACCCGCCGGACGGGCGGCTAGGGTGCGCCACATGACCGAGCCGACGAACACCCAGCTCCAGCCCATGCCCGAGGACTGGAGCCGTGCCCTGGCGGTGGTGGCGCACCCGGACGACCTCGAGTACGGCTGCTCGGCGGCGATCGCCGGCTGGACCGACGCGGGCCGCGAGATCGCCTACGTACTGGCGAGCCGCGGAGAGGCCGGCATCGACACGCTGGAGCCGGCGCGTTGCGCCCCCCTGCGTGAGCGGGAGCAACGGGCGAGCGCGGCCGTCGTCGGCGTGTCGGAGGTGGAGTTCCTCGACCACCGCGACGGCGTCATCGAGTACAGTCCGGCGCTGCGCCGCGACATCGCTGCGGCGATCCGCCGCCACCGCCCGGAACTGGTCGTCACCCTCAACCACCGGGACACCTGGGGCGGCGTCGCCTGGAACACCCCGGACCACGTCGCCGTCGGGCGCGCCACGCTCGACGCGGCGGCGGACGCGGGCAACCGCTGGATCTTCCCCGATCTCGCCGAGCGGGGCCTGGAGCCGTGGGACGGGGTCCGCTGGGTCGCCGTCGCCGGTTCCGCCGCGCCCACCCATGCCGTGGACGCCTCTGCCGGCCTGGACCGTGCCGTGCGCTCGCTGCTCGAGCACCGCACCTACATCGAGGCGCTGACCGACCGGGAACCGGAGGCGTATGTCAGGGACTTCCTGGCGCAGGCCACCGCGCGGGCCGCGGACCGCTTCGGCGGCCGGCCGGCCGTGGCTTTCGAGGTCTTCGCCCGTTGACCGGCACGGCCCCGTACCCGGCCGGCGGCCCGGCCGCGGCGGTCGCGCCGGGAGGCCGCGCCGGTGGGACCGCCCGGCGGGAGCGAGTGGTCAGGGCGCCCGCCGTACGGCCGTGCCCTGCGGCCCGCGGGGTCGGTCCGCCCCGCCGCGGACCGGGCAGCCGCGCGGCGCGGGTGGCCCGGCCCGGTCGCCGGCGGGTGCCGCCGGCACCGCCCCGGCCGGTGCCGGCGCCCTGTGCTCCGGGCGCAGCCGCAGGCCGCGCGGCATCAACGTGAGCCGCTCGGTGACCGTGAGCCGGTAGGAAGGGTCGGGCAGCAGTTCGTAGCGGCGCAGCAGCAGCCCGAGCACCAGTGTCGCCTCGTGCAGGGCGAACTGGCGCCCGATGCAGGCGCGCGCGCCGGTGCCGAAGGGTTTGAAGACGTGCGGGGGCCGGGACCGCACGGCCCGCGCGTCGAACCGGTCGGGGTCGAACCGCTCGGCGTCGGCGCCCCACACCTCCGGGTCCCGGTGCAGCATCGCCGCCAGCACCAGCGCCCAGGCGCCCCGACGCATCGGATGCTCTCCGGCCAGCACGGTGTCCGCGCGGGCCTCCCGGGCGAACGCGGGTGCGGTCGGCCACAGCCGCAGCGACTCGTCCAGCACGCGCCGCACGTAGCGCAACTTGGCGACCTGCTCGTAGGCGGGTGCCGCGGTGCCGCCCCACACCCGGTCCACCTCGGCGCGTGCCCGGTCCGCGACGTCCGGGTGGCGGGAGAGGTAGTGCAGCGCGAAGGACAGCGCGCCCGAGGTGGTCTCGTGCCCCGCGACCAGGAAAGTGATCACCTGGCGGCGTACGTTCTCCGCCGACAGCCGTTCCCCGGTCACCGGATGCGCCGTCTCGAGCATCCGGTCCAGCAGGTCCCCGTTCCCGCCCGTACCGCGGCGGCGCTCCCGCACCAGTTCGTCCACCGTGCTGTTCAGGTACGCGATGTCCGCCAGGTTGCGCCGGCCCGCACGGCGCAGCAGCAGCGGCGCCGCGGGTGCGGGGACGGTGTTGAGCCGCTGCGCGTGGGTGAGGGTGCCGACCATCGCGGTGACGAAGGGGTGCGGACGGGACCGCTCGAAGGAGCCGAAGTCGTGCCCGAACCCGGTCCGGGCGATCGTCTCCAGGGTCAGCTTCGTCATGTCGCCGGGCACGTCCACGGTCCGCCCGTCCGCGGCGGCGCGGTCCCAGTGGCCGGTGAGCCGCTCGGCCGCGTCCAGCATCATCGGGTGGTAGGCCGCCATCGCCTCCCGGCTGAAGCCGGGCGCCAGGACGTCGTGTGCGAGCTGCCAGTTGGGTTCGTGGTTGTACGCGGTGAACAGCGCGTCGCCGACGACCGGCCGCAGGTTGGCGATGCCGAGCCCGACGTGCTTGGCGAAGCGGGTCTCGTCGGCGAGGTCCGCGACGAGGCCGGAACCCCAGACGAAGACGAACTCCTTGCCGAAGACCCGCCGCCGGAAGATCGGGCCCAGCCGCCGGGCGAAGCGCAGCGAGTCCTGCAGCGGGGTACTGCGGCCGGCGCCGACGACGTCGCCGAGCAGCGGCAGCCGGTGCGGCGGGTGCGGGATGCGGTCCAGTTCGGGCCAGCCCTGCTCCGCGCCGCGGAACCCCTTCGCCGTGCCGCCCCCGGTCCTCGTGTCCGCCATGACGCGATCTCCCTCGATGCCTCGGCAGATGGAGCTGTTGTACGTGGATTCAATAACGGGCCTCAGTGTGGTCCCGCTGTTGAATCCGCGTCAAGTACAGTGCGCGCATGGCTGCGAACCGGGGGGAACGGACGCGACGGAGGCTCAGCACCGGGGAGCGCCGGGAGCAGCTGCTGTCCGTCGGTGCCCGGCTGTTCTCGGAGAACCCCTACGACGAGGTGTGGATCGAGCAGGTCGCCGAGATCGCCGGCGTCTCCCGCGGACTGCTGTACCACTACTTCCCGACCAAGCGGGACTTCTTCGCGGCCGTGGTCGAGCGTGAGAGCGCGCGGATGCTGCGGATGACGGCCGCGGTGCCCGGCGTCCCGATCCGCGAGCAGCTCGCCGCCGGCCTCGACACCTACCTCGAGTACGTCGACGCCCACGCGCACGGCTACCGCGCCTTCCACCGCGCCGACGCGGCCGGCGACCGGTCCGTCCGCCGCGTCTACCGGAACGCCCTGGCCGCGCAGGAGCGCCAGATCCTGTCCGCGCTGGCCGCGGACCCCGAGTTCGGGCCCGCCTTCGGCAGCCGTGCCGACGTCCGACTGGCCGTGCGCGGCTGGCTGGCCTTCA
Organism: Streptomyces sp. MS06; assembly: GCF_047200655.1. Taxonomy (NCBI): domain Bacteria; kingdom Bacillati; phylum Actinomycetota; class Actinomycetes; order Kitasatosporales; family Streptomycetaceae; genus Streptomyces; species Streptomyces sp. MS06. Next base: position 30,719 of record NZ_JBJZOJ010000059.1, on the reverse strand, counting down.
CCACGGCGGTGTGCCTGGAGTGGCTGCGTGGTCCCGAGCTGAGCCGGGAGCAGGTGCGCGAGCTGTGCGCCCGGGCGCTGCTGGGAGTCCTCTCACCTGCGGGGGCGGTGGGCGAGCCGGACGAGCCGGACGAGCTCCGCTAGGTGCGGCGACCCCTGCGCGAGTCGCGGAGGTCGCGAGCCCGGGGGCGAGTGGAGCCCGGGGCGGGGGAGTCCCGGGGACTTCGGGGGCCCGGGGGCTTCGGGGGCCCGGGAGTTCGGGCCCGGGAGTCACCAGTCGCCGTCCGCCACCGCCTTGCCCGGCACGTCACCCAGGGGCTTCACCTGGGTCGGTGCGGGGGACTGCCAGGGTTCGTGGTCGTCCCCGAGCCAGTCGCCCACCGGCTTCACACCCTCCAGCGGCTCCGCAGGGGCCAGATCCTCGCCGTCCCGGTCGTAGTAGTCGAACCAGGGCAGACCCGCGCGCGTGTACGCGGCCCGGTCCACCGGCGACGGCGGCGGCGCCTCGCCCGTGATGCTCCGCCACTGCGGCGGCGTCACCAGATGCACGAAGACCCGCCCGGCCGGTTCCTCCGCCCAGTGCTCCAGCGGACGGTCGTCCCGGTAGACCTCCTGGCGCATCGACCCGCCGACACCGAGCCCCATCGCGGCGCGCGCCCGGGGCGCCCCTGCCGGAGCGGCTGCCGGAGCGGGCGCCGCTCCCGGACCGGCAGCGGCGCCGAAGGCGCCCGACCGCATGCGCTTCCGCCTGAGCTGCTCCGTCTCGCGCCACCGGGCCAGCTCCCGCTCGTTCAGCGGGAAGGTCTGCAACTGGACGCCTCCCCACGCCTCCTCGCCGGTGACCTGGCCCTCCACCGTCGCGCCCAGCCCGAGCGGCACCGCCACGAACTGGCGCACCGTGCCCTTGCCCGAGTTGATGCCGTCCAGCCACGGCTGGCGGGGCAGCACCAGGTAGTTCTGCGGATCCCGGGAGAGCCGCCCGCTCCACGGCCGGCCCGACACCGCGCACACCTTGCCCGCGCCCACCTGCAGGGCCGCGGGCCGCGAGGTCCCCGCGAAACTCAGCCACATCGCCTCGCGCAGGTACACCGGGAGCATCACCCCGCCCCGCGCCCGCCACTCCTCGGGCACCGTGTCCGGGTGGTCGGAGACCCGGCGCAGCGGGAACTCCCCCAGGCCCGGAGGCAGCGGATGGGTGCCCGTCTCGGGCAGGCGCAGGGTGCGTACGAAGCGCACCGCCACACCGCCCGGCAGCCGCAGGGTGTTCCCGTCGACGCGTACTCCGGTGTCCGCCATCCGCCGCTCCCTCGTTCGACACGCCGTGATCCCCTGACAGGAGAACGCCCGGCGGCCGCACGCGGTTCCGCCGTGCCGCCCGGCCACCGGGGTGCGTGCGCCCGCCGCTCCGGCCACCGGGGTGCGCGCGCCCGCCGCTCCGGTCGCCGGTGTCAGGGGCGGCCCGCCCCGCGCACCCGTTCCCGTACCCGGGGCGGACGGGGCATCCGCTCCCGCACCCGGGTCACCCGGGGCCGCCGCTCCCGCTGCTCGCGGGTGTGCCGGTCCAGCTCCTCCAGCAGCCGGCGCGAACGGTGCTCGGTGTCCATCTCGTCGATCATGCGATCGACCTCCGTGAGCACCGCGCCGTGCAACTGCCATCGGCGCGCGTCGCGCTGCACCTCCTCCAGCAGCAGCCGGGCCAGCTTGTCCCGGGTGGCGGCGGCCTGGCGCAGCTCGGCGGAGAGCCGTTCCTCCGCCGACTCCGCGTTCGCGCTGGTGCTCGTCGTCACCAGCACCGCGAAACTCACCACGGCGTCGGCGACCTCGGACAGCAACTGCTCGACAGCCCTGCCCGACTCGGGCGGGAGCAGCGGTTCCGGATCGCGCTCCTTGGCGAGGTCGGTGAGGGTCCGGGCGAGGACCCGCAGCACCACCGTGCAGATCTCCAGGGTGTCCAGGCCGGTGCGCAGCACCACCCGGTGCAGCAGCCCCTCCCGCACCCTCGGGTTGAGGCGCAGGCTCTCCTCGGCCTGCCGCAGCGCCGCGTCCACCGCGACGATCTCGTGGTCCAGGCGGCGGGCCTCGTGCAGCCGGGCCGCCGCCACCTCGAACGGGGTGCGGTCCGCGGCCTGCTCGCCGATGCGCAGCATCAGCTGCCGCAACCGGCGCGCCAGGTCCTCGATCGACTCTCCCGCCTCTCCCGTCCACACCGGCGGGGGCAGGAGCACGTTGCAGGCCAGGCCCACGACCGCGCCGATCAGCGTCTCCAGCACCCGCGCCCAGGCGGTGTCGCCGACCGAGGTCACGCCGAGCACCAGCATCGCGCTGATCGCCACCTCGGGCACGTACTCGTCGACCCGCACCAGCCGGCCCACCGCCAGTGAGGCGACGATCAGCAGCGCGAGGCTCCACCACGTCAGCCCCACCAGGAGGCTGAACGCGATGGCGACCAGGACGCCGGCCACCACCGCGTTCACCCGCCGGATGCCGTTGGTGAGGGTGGCGTAGAGGGTGACCTGGACGACCAGCAGCGCCGTCAGGGGCGCGGTCAGCGGCGCGGGCTCGGGGCTGAGGCGCAGTGCGATGACGTAGGCGCCCGTGGCCGCGACCGCCGACCGCAGCGTCTGGACGACCACGGGCTCCCGGCGGCGCTGGACGAGCCGCCGCATCCGCTCGGTTCCCTCACGCACATCTGGCATCTTCAGGTCACTTCCCCCTCGGCGGCGAGCAGCACGCTTCTCCATTGAGGACCGACACCGTCCGCAAGAGCCTCTAGATTGCCTTCGTCAGCCGGAAAGCCGCACACCAGGGGGCGAACCATGGGTACGAACAAGGGCATCGAGGTTCTGACGGACGCGCACTCCTATCTTCTGGAGGTTGTCGCCGAGGTCCCGGAGGCGGCCTGGGGCGCGCCGACACCGTGCACCGAGTGGACCGCGCGGCAGGTGCTCAACCACGCGCGCGTCGACCAGCAGGCCTACGGCCTCGCGCTCACCGGAGGACGGCCGGACTCCGATCCCTTCCGGCCCGCCGACGCCCTGACCGGCCGGCCGGAGGCCGAACTGGAGAGGGTGCTGCGGCAGGTGGCGGACGCCTACGGGGGACTCGGTGCGGACGGCGAGGCGGTGCCCACCCCGCTCGGCCCGCTCCCGTCGCCGATCGCCGCCGCCGCGGCCGCGATGGACGCGGCGGTGCACGCCTGGGACATCGCCGTCGCCACCGGGGTGGACCGGCCGCTGTCGGCGGACCTCGCCGGGGCGATCCGGCCCGCCGCGGACCGGCTCGTGGACCACCTCCGCGAGTCCTACCGGGTGTTCGCACCCGCGCGGCCGGCCGGACCGGGCGCCGACCCCGCGGCCGAACTGCTGGCCTTCCTGGGGCGCGACCCGCAGTGGACGCCTGCGGCGCCCTGACCGCAGCAGCCGCGCGCCGCCCGTCCGGGACGCCCACCGGCCCGTGGCCGTCAGCCGTACAGCTTGTCGAGGAACGCGGAGAGGTTGCCCGTCATCCGGGCGATCTGCTCCTCCACGGTGAGGCTCTCCTCGAACCGGGTTCCCGTGTCCGGTACCTTCCTGCCCCGCACGTACAGCGGACAGGCCAGGTCGGTGCACATGTACAGGCCCACCGAATTGCCCTCGCGGCCCGCCGCGCCCGCCTTGCGGGCCGTCATCAGCGACACGTCGCCGCGGGCGTGCGCCGTCAGGCACAGCGAGCACAGACTGCGTTGCAGGAGACCGCGCTGCGACGGCGGGAACCGAAGCGTCACACCGACCCGCCCGCCCTCGCGTTCGGCGACCAGGTAACTGCGGTCGGGCGCGCCCGGATCGCGCCAGCCGAGGAAGTCGAGGTCGTCCCAGGGCAACCCGGCGAGATCGCGCGGCACCGGCAGGCGTTTGGCCTCTCCCTTGGAGCAGTTGACGAAGGAGTCGCGGATGTCCCGCTCGGTGAGTGGTCTCATGGGAGGGCTCTCCGGATGTCGCAAGGATGTCGTCTCGAACAAAACCTAGGGGCTCTAGGTTTGCTCAGGTTAGGCAGATCGGGAAAGGACCGGCCAGTGCATTTCGAGCAGGCCGCCACGCCTCGGGCGCGGGCCGCACTCCGGCACGTCGCGGCCCGCTCGGCCGGACCGGCCCTGGCCGTCGGCCCGCGCATCACGCTGAACTTCCACCCCGACCGACTGGCCGGCGGGCTTCCCGTGCTGCGGGCGATGGCCGGGGACGGCGCCTACCACTCGCAGTTCGTCACCGGGACCAGCAACGGCGGTCTCACCGCCCACCCCGGCGGCGACCGCTGGCGCTGGGAGAGTCGGATCTTCGGCGGCGCCTACGACGGTGCCGAACCGCACGAGAGACCCGTGTACGGTGCGCTGAACTTCCGCCACCAGAACGTCGGGGCCGCCCCGCGCTTCGGATCCTCGCACCTCCGGCTCCGGCCCGCCGTGCTCGCCCGCACCACCTTCTGCTACCCCGACAGCGCCGCGGAGCCGACCGACTTCGGTGTCGCCGCCGGCATGCACCTCCTCGCACTTGCCGAGGAGGACGAGCGGGACGCCCTCAACGACTACATCGAGGCCCAAGTGCACGGCGGAGTCGACCTGCACCGCGATGTGGAGGCGCTCGTCCTGGACTCCTGCTACCGCGCGACCTCGGTGGAGGCCGCCGCACGTGCGCTGCGCTGCCGGGTCGAATGGCACCCCGGTTACCGGCTGCCAGTGGCGGGACTGTACCGACACGCCGACTATCGCGGCCGGGAGTACGCAGACCTCGGCGCGCGCCTCGCGCGGGACGGGTACGTCGATCCCCGGATGATCGGTGACGCGGCCCGCACCGGGCGGCACGCGCTGCAGGACCTGAAGATGGTGTGGCACACCCTGGCCCGCTACGGAGCCCCGCCCGGTGCGGGCACGGCCTGCACCGGACCCGTCCCGGCGGAAGGCGAGGGCCGCCTGCGGGCCGCCGGTGACCCGCCGGCCCGGTAGCCGCCACCCGGGGCCGCTCGGTGCGGGGGCCGGCGGGCAGGGCGTTCCCCCGGGCGGGAGGTCCGTACGCTGGACCGGTCCGCCGGCCGGCGGTGCGGGCCGTGGGGGTGCCCCGGACGGCGCCCCGGCCTGCGGCCGTTCCCGGCGCGACCGGCGCCGGTCGCGCCGGTCGTGGCTCCCGAGCCGGCCCGAGGAGGGCCCGACGTGCGGAGGCGCTTAGCTCGCCGCATGAATTAAGCATTGGAAAAAGGTGCGGTCGGCGCCTCGCGGAGGTATGTTGCAGGTCGGACACGGTGCGAAGGGAGCCACAGTGGCGGGGCGGAACGGGCGTACGGTACGCGACCTCAGGCGGGCGAACCGCGCGGCCGTCCTGCAGCGACTCTTCTTCGACGGACCACTCAGCCGCTACGAACTGGGCCCGGTCACCGGCCTCAGCTCCGGATCCGTCAGCAACGTCGTCGCCGACCTGGTCGCCGACGGCCTGCTGGAGGAGGCCGGCAGCGTCGACTCCGACGGCGGTCGCCCCCGCACCCTGCTGCGGGTGGCACCCACGAGCGGCCACATGATCGGCGTGGACGTCGGCGAGACACGCGTGCGGATCGAGCTGTTCGATCTCACCCTCACCGAGCTCGCCCGCGCCGAACACCCGCTGGAGCAGCAGCGTTACGAGGTCGAGGACATCGTCGGCCACATCCGTGACGGCATCACGGAGGTGCTCGGCGCCGCGGGAGTGCCGCCGGGCCGGCTGCTCGGCGTGGGCATCGGCGTTCCGGGCATAGTCGAACACGACCCCGACCGCGGCGCGGTCGTGCACGGCCAGACCATCGGCTGGGACGCGGTCCCGCTGGAGGCGCTGCTGCGTGCCGGGTCGACGCTGCCGGAGGCCGTGCCGTACTTCATCGACAACGGCGCCAAGACACTCGGGCAGGCCGAGATGTGGTTCGGCGGCGGCCGCGGCGCGGGCAACGCCGTGGTCGTCCTGTTCGGCTCCGGCGTCGGCGCCAGCCTCGTCACCCCGGACGTCGAGCAGGGTCGTGCGGTGGAGTGGGGGCACCTGACCGTACGGGTCCGCGGCCGACGGTGCCGCTGCGGCTCGCTCGGCTGCCTGGAGGCCTACGCGGGCGCGGAATCCCTGCTGGCCCGCTGGCGGGAGGAGGGCGGGCGTCCGCCCGCGGACGAGGAAGCGGCCCTGACCGCCATGCTCGCCGCCGCCTACCCGCCCGAGGGCACCGCTCCCGACCCGGTGGCCCTCGCCGTGCTCGAGGAGACCGCCGAGTACCTGGGCGCCGGACTGTCCGACCTGATCAACCTGTTCCAGCCGGAACGGATCCTCATCGGCGGCTGGGCCGCCCTGCAGCTCGGCTCCCGCTTCCTCCCCGCGGTACGCCGCCACGCCACCGCCTACGCGCTGCGCCACCCGGCGGAGAAGGTCACCGTCGAACTCGGCCGCCTCGGCCCCGACGCGGTCACCGTGGGCGCCGCGATCCTCCCGCTGGCCGACTTCTTCGCCCGTGGCGGCCGGCGCCCGGAGTCGGCACCGGAAGGACCGGCCCCCGCCTGGCGCACCGCACTGGCGGGACGGGCGCCCCACTGAGGTTTCGGCACCCGCGGCACAGGTACCCGGCTCCCTCCTGCGGCGTCCCAGGAGAGGGAAGGGAGAACCCGTGACCGACCACCCACTCGAACAGCCCCGCGAAGCGGGCGGCCCCGTCCCGCGCGATCCGCAGGACCAGCAGGCCCACGAAGGTGAGGACCCGTGGGACGCCCCTTCCGGTCGAAGGGGCGAGCACCGGGCGGACGACGACGAGGAGATCGCCGAGGACGTACCCGACACCGATGTGGCGGGCACCGGCAGGCGTGGCGCGCCGCGCTCGGGTTCCGTCCACCCCGAGCGGCCGGTCCCCGACGAGCCCTCGGCCTGAGCCGTCCCGGCACTCCGGCCCGACGGCGGCGGCCTCCGGGGGCCACCGCCATCGCCCTGTGCGGCTCCTCCATCCGGCCGCTCACCGGTTTCTTCCACGCACTCGGCCGCTCACCGGTTCCGCTCGCCGGCCGAGCAGCCGACGCCGCTCGCCCCCCGGTGCCGCCCCACGGCCCCGGCCCCGCTTCGACGGCCCGCCTCCGGCCGTACAGCGGACCGTCCGTGTCCTCGCCCGCCGGCCCCGGTCCGTCGGGCGACGCACGCCGAGGCGGCGCGGGATCCCGCAAGCCCGGAAGCCCGGAAGCCCGGAAGCCCGCAAGCCCGCAAGCCCGGAAGCCCGGAAGCCCGGGGCGCGCGGGAGCGGGGCGGAGAAGGCACCATGAAAGCGGGAGCTGCGAGGCGGCGGGCACCACGGCGGGCGCCGGTGGCCACCGCTGTCGGGTGACGACACGGACCGGTACCCGGGTCCGGATCGTGCGCGCAGCCGATCACGAGGCGGAGGCCGCCGACCTCGCCAGGCGGTCGCATCCGGAAGGGAGGCTGAGAGGCATGGCCCGGACATCATGGACGACGCAGGGGGTTTTCGCGGGGCGGGGAGGTGTACGCACCGACGAGGCCGGGACGATGACCGGTGATCTGACCGTCCACACCACCTGGGACGGCCGCCAGGCCGAGGTGGAGGTGCGGTACAGCGGCACCTCTCAGGGCTACACCCTCGCCGGCAGCCCGGTGCCCTGCGACTCCGCACAGGAGAGCAGGGATCTGCACCAGGCGGTGGTGGAGGCCGTACGGGCCGGCGGCGGGGCCACGGTCCCGCGGTACCGGCGGCTGATGGGGCATTCCTGAACCCGGGCACTGCTGAACCCGGGCCCCGCACCTCCCGCTCCCGGTCGGCGCGTCACGCCCGTCCGGCGGGAACGGGGACGCCCCGACCGCGAGGGGGGGAGACGCGGTCGGGGCGGATTGTGGGTGGGCGCGGACGGCGGTCGCCTCTCGGCGAAAGGCTCCACGGGGCTTCAGCCGAACGATCGTCCCCGTGGGCGTCAGGTGAGGCCCGGGGACACTGTCCCGTCCGCACCCACGGTCCGTCCAACGGAGCGCCACCCGCCGGTGTTCCCCCGCCTGGTCGGCGCGTCCGGTGATCCGCGTCACCTGCCGCGGAGAAGTGCGCCGCCGGGCACCGCGGCCGGTCGTCGGCGGGCCGGGAACCGGGGCCCGTCTGCGGGAGAGGACCACCCGCCGGGTGACCACCTCCAGGTGTTCGCGCGGACGGGGATGCCGTCACCGTCGGGGACGGCGGCGCGCTCCGTCCGGGTCTCGCTCCGTCCGGGTCTCGCTCCGTCCGGGCCTCGCTCCGTCCGGGCCTCGCTCCGTCCGGGCCTCGCTCTGCCCGGGCCTCCCGCGGCCGGATGCACCGGCGGCCTCCCGGCCACCGCGTCAGCCGCCCGGCACGCGGGCCGGTGGGCGTCCCTCCCGCGTCCAGGACAGCAGTTCCTCCGCCGGCCAGGTGGTGATCACACGTTCCGCGGGAACGCCGCACTCCTCGGCGCGGGCGCAGCCCCGGATCTGCCAGTCGAGCTGTCCCGGTGCGTGGGCGTCGGTGTCGATCGAGAACAGCGCGCCCGCCCGGAGCGCCCGGCGCAGCAGCCGTCGCGGCGGGTCGAGCCGCTCCGGACGGCTGTTGATCTCCACCGCCGTGCCCGACTCCGCGCAGGCGGCGAACACCTCGTCGGCGTCGAACGCGGACTCCGGCCGCCCCCGCCCCGTGACGAGGCGGCCCGTGCAGTGCCCGAGCACGTCGGCGTGCGGGTTGCGCACCGCGGCCACCATGCGCCGGGTCATCGCCCGGGCGTCCATGCGCAGCTTGGAGTGCACCGACACCACCACCACGTCGAGCCGGGCCAGCAGCTCCGGATCCTGATCGAGTGAGCCGTCGTCGAGGATGTCGCACTCGATGCCGGTGAGCAGGCGGAACGGGGCCCAGGTCGCATTCAGCTCCGCCACGACCGCCAACTGCTCCAGCAGGCGCTCCGCGGACAGCCCGCGTGCCACCGTCAGGCGCGGTGAGTGGTCGGTGAGCACCGCCCACTCGTGACCGAGCCCGGCGGCCGCGCGTGCCATCTCCTCGATCGTGCTTCCGCCGTCCGACCAGTCGGAGTGCAGATGGCAGTCGCCGTGCAGCAGGGCCCGCAGCGTGCGGCCGCCGTGCACCGGTGGCGCCGCCTCCGCCTGTGTCTCCAACTGCTCCAGGTACCCCGGCACCTGTCCGGCCAGGGCCTCGTGCACGACCTGGGCGGTCTTCGGTCCGACACCGCGCAGGGCCTGCAAGGTACCGGCCCGCGCCCGCGCGCGTACCTCGTCCCGGGGCAGGCCGCCCAGGACACGGGCCGCGGTGCGGAAGGCGCGCACCCGGTAGCTCGCGGCCAGCGACCGCTCCAGCAGGAAGGCGATCCGCTCCAGGGCCGTCACGGGATCCATCGCCACCTCCTGGGACCAGGGTTCCCCAGCGGCACGCCTCCCGCACGGCGGCGGCCTCCTCACCCGCCCGGCAGGAGCGTCCGGGTGCCGGCACGGCTGTCCGGCGCCGGCGCTCACCCTGCTGGGCGAACGGGGAGCCCCGGGCACCGCCGGGACGGCACGGCGGCGTTCCGTCCCCGTCCTCCGTGCGGTCGGGGCTCGGCGGAGAGCGGGACGAGCCGCTCGGGACGATTCCGCTTTACCCTCGTGACATGACCGAAGCCTCGAGCCCGCACATCTCCTTTCCGCGGATCGTGGTGCTCGGAGTCCAGCCGGGCACACCCCCGTTTCGCATCGTGGAAATCGACGGCCAGGTCGTCGGGGAGGCGACGGCCCTCGTCGACGTCCTCCAGTTCGCGTCCGCGCACGGCATCCGGGTGCACGACCTCGACGACCCCGCCACCGTCCGCTGGGTCGGCGGTGACAAGTTCAGCTGGCGGCCGCACTGACCCGGGGACCGGCCCCGCGGCTCAGCCCAGCGTCCACTTCTGGTTGGCGCCGCCGGTGCAGGTCCACAGCTGCAGCCGGGTGCCGTCGGCCGAGTCGTTGCCGGTGACGTCCAGGCACTTGTCGGCCTGCGGGTTGACGATGTCGTGTGCCGCCGTGACGACCCACCGCTGGTTCGTCCCGCCCGTGCAGTCCCACAGCTGGACGGGGGAGCCGTCCGAGGTGCCGAAGTCGGTGACGTCCAGGCACTTGCCGAGCGCGCGCAGGCTGCCGTCGGAGCCCACCGTCCACTGCTGGGCCGCGGTTCCGTTGCAGTCGTAGAGCTGCACGGGCGTGCCGTTGGCGGGGTTCGCGCCCGCCACGTCCACGCATTTGCCGGCCAGTCCCCGGATCGCCGTGCCGCTCGCGCTGTCGCTCGTGGTCACCGAGACCGAGTCCACCACCAGCTGCTGCGGGAAGGCCGTGGAGCCGTCGGGGTCACCGGGCCAGTAGCCGCCCACCGCGAGGTTCAGGATCAGGAAGAAGGGCTTGTTGAACACCCAGGTGTCGCCGCCCAGGTCGGCCGGTGTGCGCCGCTGGTAGACGTTGCCGTCCACCGACCAGGTGATCGAGTCGGGTGCCCAGTCGACTGCGAAGGTGTGGAACGCGTCGGCGAAGGCCTGCCCGCCGGGGAGGGTGTACCCGGCGCCGATGCCGTTCGAGCCGGAGTAGCCGGGGCCGTGGATGGTGCCGTGCACCGTGGACGGCTCGAATCCGACGTTCTCCATGACGTCGATCTCGCCGGAGTCGGGCCAGCCCACCTGACCGAGATCCGTGCCGAGCATCCAGAACGCCGGCCACATGCCCTGCCCCCGCGGAATCTTCATCCGCGCCTCCACATGCCCGTACTGCGCGGCGAACCTCCCCGCCGTGTTGAGCCGCGCCGAGGTGTACTGGCAGGTGCCGTACCAGCACTGGTAGCCGGCCGGGTTCTCCCGGCGGGCGGTGATGACCAGATGGCCCTGCCCGTCCAGGGCCGCGTTGCGCGTGCCCGAGGTGTAGTACTGCCGCTCGTGGTTGTCGACGTTGTCGCCGGTCTCCGTCTGCCACTTCGCGGAGTCGACCGGTGCCCCGGCAGGCCCGTCGAAGGTGTCGGAGAACGTCACGGCGGTCGCGGCGGACGGTGCGGGGTCCGGTGTGTCCGCCCGGGCGGGGGTCCCGACGGCGGCGGACGCGGCCAGGACGGCGGACAGCGCGGCGAGCAGGCCGCTGCGGAGCAGGCGTGGGGTGGCCACGGCATTCCCTTCCGTACGGCGCCCCGTGAGGGCGCGCCGCCTGAGGTGGGGGGTGAACGGGTGAATGCGTCGCCTCTTGATTTAAGAAGTGAAGTAAGTGGGCGTCAATACCTTGGTACGGACCGCGGTTGCGGAGTTCGTGCCGGACCGGCGCGGTGTCAGTCCCGCTCCGTCCCTGCGTGCACCCTGCGTCCCAGTCTCCGACCGGCCAGCAGGTAGCCCAGCAGTGCCCCGGTGGTGTTGAGGATGACGTCGTCCACATCGAAGGCACGGCCGGTGATCAGGGAGCCCTGGACCAGTTCCACCATCAGCATTACGACCGCGGTCAGCAGCGGCACACGGACGATCCCCCTGGCTCTGGGCGCGACCACCGGCACCAGCACGCCGAACGGCATCCCGAGCAGTATGTTGCCCCCGATCTGCTTCACGGCGTCGCGCAGCGCCGGCTGCCGCAGGTAGAGCCGCAACGACTCTCCGGGGTGCAGGTTGTTGTGCGTCAACGCCTGCGAGGCGGGGGAGGGTTGCAGGGTCAGCCGGGCCAGTACGACGGCGAAGCCCACCATGAGGGCGAAAGCGCAGGCCGTCGCCAGCAGGCGGACGGGCAGCGGGAGCGGCCCCCGCCCCCGTGGGGCCGGCCGAGCCGGTCGGTCCCCGGACTTTCTGCCGGGCAGGCGGGCGGCGACGCGGCTCATACGTTCCTCCATCGGTCGTGTTGCCGCCCGCGGGGACGGCTGTCCGGGTCGGCCGGGTCGGCCGGCCGGGCGATCGCGGTCGTGGCACACGGGGTCGCGTCGCCGGCCGGCCGGGCGGGCGGCCGGGGTCATCGGCCGTAGGTCACGTGCACCCGGGTGAAGCCCAGGGAGTGCAGCAGCCCCCGCAGCATGTCGGTGGTGTTCCTCTCGGCGCGGGCGGTCAGCCCGCTCTCCTTCGCCGCGGCGGCGATGTGCCGAACAGCGAGCTTCTGCACGGCCTTCTCGCTGTCGGGGTTGTCGGAGAAGAAGTCACCCAGGCGGTCGAGCAGTCCGCGCTGCTTGGACACCGCGTACGACCGTCCCGGGTCCAGGGCCGGGGTGCCGAGTCGTGCGTCCGGCAGCCGCAGGGTGGCAGTGGTCCGGTCCGAGTCCACCACCACGGCGTCCTCGCCGAGGTGACCGAGGTCGACATAGGCGTCGACGGTGCCGGCCCCGACGTACAGGGTGCGCGTGCCGCGGATCGCGTCGGGGAGGAACCTGGTGTCCTTCTCCAGATCGACGACCACCTGGAAGTTGCCGGACGCGGCCTGGTAACGGCTCATGTCCCGGATGGACTTGAGCAGCGCGGGACCCGAGCGGTCGTGTGTCCGGGTGCCGAACAGGCCCTCCACGCCGGGCAGCACACTCAGCCGGAACCCGGCGAACAGAACGGCGAGCACGACGGCGACGGCCGTCACCGCCTTGGCCCAGCCGGGCATGTGTCTGAGGGAAGTCGTCATGGCGGCGTTGCTCCTTCCGTCGTCCACCGGCCCGTGTCTGTCCGGATGCCCCTCAAATTCCGGATCAGGCAACTGAGTTGGGTGGACGGCGGCGACAGGGGAGCATTCGGGGGCGCAGTGCGGGGCGGACGGCCCCGGGCGCAGTCCCGGACCTCGGACCCCTCGGCGGTCCCCCGAGATCCCCGAGATCCCCGAGACCCCTGAGACCCCTGAGACCCCCGAGATCCCTGAGACCCCCGAGATCTCTCGGATCGGTCAGGTCCGCAGAGCAGAGGGTCCGCGTCGGCCCCCACGCTCCGTCAGCACGCGCGCCGGCTCGGGTACCGGGCGGGAGTCCTGCCTCGAGCCGCCCGACTCGGCGACCCGGGGCTCAGGCGGGCGGCGGCGTGACCGGGGACCTCAGCCCGAGCCACTGCTCGGCGTCCCAGGCCCGGAACCGCTCCACCTCGGTGAAGCCCAGCTTCTCCGCGAGGCGCATCGAACCGACGTTGGCGGTCTGCGTGGTCAGCACCACGGGCTCGCCGGGAAGGACGCCGTCGAGCCAGTCGAGTGCGGCCGTGCAGGCCTCGGCGGCATACCCGTATCCCCACGCCCGCGGCAGGAACAGATAGCCGAGATCGGCCTTCCCCGCTGCGGCCGGGCGGCGGTGCTCCGTCGCTCTCCTGAGCAGGATCTGACCGATCATCGCCCCGTCCAGGTCAACGACGAAAATCCCGGGCCGTTGCCCGGGCACCTCGGGCATCTCGTGCTCGAGCTCGGCACGCGGCCGGGGGCCGCCGAGGTAGGCGTGCACCTCCGGCGAGGCGTGCAGCTCGATGAACGCCTCGCGGTCCCGTGCCTCGGGCGCTCGGAGCACGAGCCGCTCGGTCCTGACCGGGTCAGGCGGCCAGGGGACGGGATCCAGGTCTGCCATGCGCGCAGACTAACAGCCCGGCAGGCGTCGGAATCGGGCTTCCCCCGGCCGTCGCCGCGCTCGCCCCGGCACGGTCTGCACCGATCGGTTCGGGATCCTCGATCTGCCTACAGGGAGCCGGAGGCGGCCTCCGGCCGCTCGAGGGCCGCGTCGAGCGTCGGCCGCGGCGGCAGCAGCCGGGCCAGGCCGGTGAGCCGCAGCATTCGCAGCGTCAGGGGGTGCGAGCAGACCAGGTGGAGACGGCCGCCCCGGTCGAGCACCCGGCGGCGGGCCCGGTAGAGCAGGCGCAGCCCGGAGCAGTCGAAGAACGTCACCGGCGTCAGGTCGATGACCACCCGCGGGGCGGCGGCCTCCGTGACCGCGTCGAGGTACGGGACGATCTCCGCGGCGGCGGCGATGTCGATCTCCCCGTGGAACTCCAGCACCGTGTACCCGCGGTCCTGGCGGACGTGCAGATGCGGCAGGAGCGGTGCGGGTCCGTGCTGCACGACGAGATCGCCTCCAACAGCCGGCGAGGGGGACCGGCATCGGTTCCCACTCTGCAAGTTACCCTCGGACGAACAAAATTGAGCATGTTCGGTTGACATATGTCGTCGAATTCCGACCGGGTTCCTCTGCTGGATATTCGATTCCTGCCAGGATCGGCCTTGCCTGTTCACCGGTCGGCCCACCCGCCGGATCCGGCGCCCTGGCAGGTCACGGGCCCGGGGGCCGGCTCCCGAAGCGTGGCCGGCCCCGCGATCGGAAGGTGTCCCGTCAGTCCCGGTCGCCCCGGCCCGTCGTGGGCCAGACCCCGGTGGTGCGCTCGATCGCCTTCGCGCCCGTGCGGTTCACCGCACTCCGCACCACCGCGAAGATCGCGCCCTGCACCGCTGCCGCCAGCAGGATCTCTCCCCAGCGACGGTCCGGGTCGAGCGCGTCGGGTGCGTCGTCCTCGTGCCGGATCGCCTTCCACGTCTTGCGGAACGCGACCCCCGCCAGCGAACCTCCCACCCAGCCCAGCACGAAGCCGACGGGTTTGTAGGCCAGGGGGAGCTTCTTCTTCGTCGTCTTGGCCACGGCATCTCCTTGGTCGTAGCGGTGTGTGCGGGGACCTTCCCCGCGGCAGCTTGCGGTCCCGGGGCAAGGGCCGGGGTGCACGGCGGACGGGCGGTCGGGCAGGTCGTGAGGCTCGCCGGGTCGCGCGTCGGCGGATCGGTGGGCCCCGCGGCGGGCCCGGGACGACGGGGCGATCGTAGATCAGGGCGGAGTGCGCGGGGCGCGCGGAGTGGCCGTTCGGAGTGGTGCCGAACCGTGCGGAGGACGGAGCGGCTGCCCGGCGCGCGGCCGCCCATGCGCGCCGGGCGCGGATTCCCCTGTTCGCCCCTTCCGGGTCCGGGTCCCGGGAACTAGCCGGCCGCCGTGCCGCCGTGCGGCCGTTCGGCCTGCTCGAGGACGAACACCGGGATCCGCCGCGAGGTCTTCGCCTGGTAGTCGGCGTACGGAGGGTAGGCGGCGACCGCCCGCCGCCACCACTCGTCCCGCTCGGCGCCGGTGAGCTCGCGAGCCGTCATGTCCTGCCTTGCAGGGCCGTCCTGCAGCTCCACACGGGGGTCGGCCTTGAGGTTGTGGTACCACACGGGGTGCTTCGGAGCTCCTCCCTGCGAGGCGACCACGGCGTACCGTCCCGCATGCTCGACGCGCATCAGCGGCGTCTTGCGGACCTTTCCGCTCCGGGCACCCCGTGTCGTCAGGACCACGACGGGCAGTCCGCTGTCCCGCAGCGTGGTTCCCCGGGTCCCGCCGGAGCTCTCGTACAACTCGACCTGCTCGCGCACCCACTTCGTCGGGCTGGGCTCGTACTCGCCTTCAAGGGGCATGGCTTCCTTCCCATCGTCACGCCGTACGGATGAGGCGACGCCCCCGCACGCGAGGGCCGTCGCCTCATCCGTACCCCCGGTCGCGCCCGTCCCACGACATGCCGCCGCGGAAGTCACCGCCCTGTCCCACGGTCACGACGGACCGGGCCCCGGTGCGGGCAGGGCCGGGCGGGTCCGGCGGGATCCGGCAGCCCGCCGGCCGCGCCGGGCGGCCGGATCCCGCCAGCCGGGGCATCCCGGCGGGTGCGGTGGGGCCCGGGAAGGCTCCCGCACCCCGGTGGCGACGGCCCGGCCGCCCCCGCGCGGCCGAAGCCGCGGAACGCGGTGGAACGGTGCCCTTCGGCCAGATCACCCGGTTCCTCCATCTGGCCGAACTTCTCGTGGTCTCTTAGGTGCCTGAGGCATCTAATGGCGACGGAACGACGCACTCCTCGCCTGGAAGGTCTGCCATGACGGAACTCTCCCGACCCGTCGCCTTTCCCCAGGACCGCACCTGCCCCTACCAGCCGCCGACCGCATACGAACCCCTGCGCTCCAGCCGTCCGCTGGCCCGGATCCGCCTCTACGACGGCCGGACCGCCTGGCTGGTCACCGGCCATCACGCGGCCCGCGAACTCCTCGCCGACCCGCGGCTGTCGTCCGATCGGACCCGACCCGGTTTCCCCGCCGCGACCGCCCGCTTCCAGGCCGCCCGCCGGCGCCGGGCCGCGCTGCTGGGTGTCGACGACCCCGAGCACCGGGCCCAGCGGCGCCTGCTGGTGCCGAGCTTCACCCTCCGGCGTGCCGCCGAGCTCAGGCCGGACATCCAGCGCATCGTCGACGAGCGTCTCGACGCCATGGAGGCGCAGGGCCCGCCCGCGGACCTCGTGTCCGCGTTCGCGCTGCCCGTGCCGTCGATGGTGATCTGCGCCCTCCTCGGTGTGCCGTACGCCGACCACGAGTTCTTCGAGGAGCAGTCGCGCCGGCTGCTGCGCGGCCCGGACGGCGCGGACGTCCTGGACGCCCGCGACCGCCTGGACGACTACCTCGGCACGCTGATCGACCGCAAGCAGCGGGAGCCCCGCGGCGAAGGCGTCCTCGACGACCTCGTCCACGAGCACTTGAACGAGGGCGCGGTGGACCGGGCCGAACTCACCGCGCTCGCCATCATCCTGCTGGTCGCCGGACACGAGACCACCGCCAACATGATCTCGCTGGGCACCTACACCCTGCTCCGGCACCCCGACCGGCTGGCCGATCTGCGCCGGGATCCCGGACTGCTGCCCGCCGCCGTGGAGGAGCTGATGCGGCTGCTGTCGATCACGGACGGGCTGGTCCGGCAGGCCACCGAGGACGTCGAGGTCGCGGGGACGCGGATCCGGGCCGGCGAGGGCGTGTTCTTCGCGACCTCGGTCATCAACCGCGACGAGAGCGTCTACCCCGACCCGGACGCCCTGGACTTCCACCGCTCCGCCCGCCACCACGTCGGCTTCGGATTCGGCATCCACCAGTGCCTGGGCCAGAACCTGGCCCGCGCCGAGCTGGAGATCGCGCTGCGCACCCTCGTCGAGCGGTTGCCCGGGCTCCGGCTGGCCGCCCCGGCCGAGGAGATCCCCTTCAAGCCCGGCGACACCATCCAGGGGATGCTGGAACTCCCCGTGACCTGGTAGGAGGCTGCGGGTATGGACAGCACAACGCCCCCGGACGTCCGCATCGACACCGACCTGTGCATCGGGGCGGGCCAGTGCGCACTGGCCGCCCCCGACGCGTTCACCCAGGACGAGGACGGCTACAGCACCCTTCTGCCCGGCGGCGCCGGCGGCCCGATGGTCCGGGAAGCGGCCCGCGCCTGCCCGGTCGGGGCGATCACGGTCTCGAGCCCCGGAAACGGAGGCAGCGCTGCGGACCGTCCGCTCCCGTAGCGGCCCGCGCGGTGCGAGCCGGGTCCCGTCCGCGACCGGGGCCGCTCCGACCGCTTCCCGCACGTGAGCCGAAGGCCGAGGTGATGGCCCGCTCCGCCGAAGACCCCGGCGGTCCGGGCAGCCGGCCCCCGCTACGGCCGGACCCCCCTTCGGCCGGCCCCGCCGCGGCCGGCAGCGGCCCCGCAGCGACCCACCGCGGGGCGGCGAACCACGGTCCGGCGAGCCACGGCCCGGCGAGCCATGGCCCGGCGCCGGCTCCGTCCGTGCGGCGTCCCGGTACGGAAGCTCCCCTGCGACTGCATGTCCTCTCGAAGGCGCCCGCGTGCCCTCCCGCACGCTGCCGGAGCGCTCGGACGACCGCACCCGAACGATCTCCGTCCCGGTCCTCCCGCTCGGGCGGCTCCGTCTCGCTCAGGCCGGCTCCGCCCCGCTCGGGCCGCTGCCCGGAGTGGGCCGCCGGGGCTACCCGCCCCACCCGGACCACGACTGTTGACGAACCGTCAAATATGCTGCCGGGCAGCGTTGATGGGCCATTGCGCGGTATCCCTTGTCCGCCCCACCCGCCTGTGCCAAGGTGTGCCCCGTCGGGGTGCGGACAACGTTGCCCCTGCACCCACGAGGCGGCCCGCGTCAACCTTCCGCGCTCCACAAGAGCGGGTCCCGGGCGGGCGCCCGAGACTCCGCGGCGGTGCGTGATCCGCCGTCTGACGACCCGTAGCCCCGGACGGGGCCCCACGCCGCATGCCCCCGGGAGGAACGCAGCCCCGTGAACACCGCAGGCTCCCCGCACACCCCCGGGTCGGCGCATCCTCCCGCCCCGAGCGACGCGCAACTGAGTACCCGGCTGAGGAGCGGAGACGGCACGTCACCCGCCCCGCAGCCCGTTGCGGAACTCCTCGACCGGCATTGGGAACCCGTGTTCGGGTACGCCCGGCTGTGCACCGACGACACGCCTGCCGCGGGCATGCTGACCACCACGGCGTTCACCCGGCTGTTCGGCGACGCCCTGCGGAACTCCGGACCGAGCGCGGCGTGGCGCCCCGACCTCCTGGTCACCGTCCGCCGGATGGCGGCCGAGTGGAGAGACGACGACCGCTCGGAACTCCTGCACCCGGCACTGCGCGGCGCCGGGGACAGTCCGCGCCCGGCGTCCGACCGTCTGCTGCCGCCGCCCCACCGCCACACCCTGTCCCGGGCGTTCCAACGCCTGCCACAGTCCGCCCGGTGCGTCCTGTGGCACTCCGAGGCCGAGGCGGAGCCCCCGGACCTGACCGCGGCGGTGCTGGGCATGGACCCGCAGGAGGTGGGTTCCACCGCGCGCCGCGCCCGCGAGCGGCTGCGCACGGAACTCCTCCAGGTGCACCGCGAGACCGCACCCGGCGACGACTGCCGGCTCTACCAGCGGCTGCTGGAGGTGACCGACCGGCGTGACGGCGGTTCCGTCGACCCCGACCTGCGTCGGCACCTCGACCACTGCCGGCACTGCCGGTGCACGGCCGACCAGCTGGCCCGCTTCCACGGGGGCCTCGGCCTCGCGCTCGCCGAGGCGGTGCTCGGCTGGGGGGCCCGCGACTACACCGCGGCCGCCGCCGTCCGCAACTCCGGCCGGCCCGACCGGGCGGGCCCCTGCGGACCCGGTCGCGGACAGGCAGCCGGCGGCCACGGACACCGCGCTCCGACGGCACCTGCCGGAGCGTCCCACCGCGCACCCGCGGCGCCCCCCGGCGGACCGCCCACCGGGTACGGAGCGGACCCGGGCGAGGAGGACCGCAGCCGACCGGTACCGGGAAAGGGCCGGAGCACCGTCCGGACGGCCTCGGCCGCCACCGGCACGAGCGACCCGCGGATCGTGTCGCGCGGCGGTCGGCGGGCCGGCCCCGGCCGCCCGCCCGGCGGGCACCGCGCCGCCGCCCGCAGGGCGGTGCACCGGGCCCGGGCGGCCCGCCGGCGGACCCTGGGGCTCGCGGCCCTCGCGGCATCCGCGGCGATCGCCCTGCCGGCGGCGCTGTGGTTCGGCCTCGGTGCGTCGGGCGCAGGGAGCGGGCGCGCGGCGGGGCCCGCACGGTCTCCCGCGACCGGCGGCGCCGAGCCCACCGCGGGCCCCTCGTGGACCGGCCTCGGTGCCGCCGGCCGGGGCGCGTTGACGGGGCGGCTGCACAACGCGGGCTCGCGGTTGTGCGTCGCGGTCGTGGGCGGATCGGCTCGCCCGGGTGCCGAGACCGAACTCGCCGGCTGCAGCAGTGCCCCCGCGCAGCAGTGGGCGTACGAGGCCGACGGCCTGCTGCGCAGCGTCGCGGCGCCCGGTCTGTGCCTCGACTCACACCTCGGGTACTCCGTGCGGCTGTCCCCGTGCACCACGCTGACCCGGCCCGGCGGCCGGAACATCCGCTACGACTTCACCGTGCAGGGCGTCCTGGTACCCCGCTGGAACCAGGACCTCGCCCTCACGCCCGCCGCAACCGACGGCTCCGGCGCGCTGGTCCTGAAGAACCGGGCGGCGCTACCCGTGCAGCACTGGACCTTCGACACCGCCTCGGCCGCCGGCCTCCGGATGAAGGCCGTCAACTGGAACACCCCGTCGCCCCGGCCGACCGGGAACCACTAGCGGCCGGGTGGACGGGGGGCGCCGACCGCGTGCCGGCCGCCGCCCGTACGGCCGGGCAAGCGGCTCAGGTCCCGTCGCCCGCTCTGAACGGCATGAGCGAGACCTCGGAGGCGTTGCCGCCGACCGGTACCGCCCCGGCGGTCCACGGCACGGTCAGCGGATCGCGTTCGTCGGGCGGCGTCACCAGCAGCGAGGCGGGAGTGCCGGTGGCGGCCCCGCTGATCTCCGGGTTCGAGAACGTGAGTCCGGCCCAGGCGCTGGCGCCCGGAGCCAGGGTCACGGTGGTGGGTGACGAGCCGGCCGCCCGGTGGGGGTCGGGGCCCAGCTGCTGTCCGGCCGCGTCCACGAACGCGGCACCCGGGAAGCCGTGCAGCGTGCAGGTGCGGGCGGAGGTGTTGGTCAGGACGACGGGGAAGTTCTCCTGCCCGGCGCCGCGGTCCTCGCGGCCGACGGACGCCCGAAGCTCGGAGGTGTGGCAGCGGGTGCCCTGCCGCGCCGCCCGCGAGGAGGCCGGGGCGGCACCGCCGCCGGGCGCGTTCGTGGCGGCGGCCGTTCCGCCGGTCCTGGGCGTGCCGGACGACGACGGCGCGGAAGCGGCCCCGGAGGACACGGCCGCGGCCGGGGTCGGGGCGGAGGCGCTGTGCCCGCCACCGCCACCGCCACCGCAGGCGGTCAGTGCGGGCGGCAGCACACAGAGGGTCAGGGCGACGGTCAGCAGACGCTTGGAGGCTGGCATGCCCGACGTCTGCCCCACCCCGCGCCGTCCGAAGCGCGTCCGCGACACGGAAGCCTCCACTACTCCACCTCGTCCAGCGTCAGTTCCGCCCAGATCGTCTTGCCGTCGTGCGTGTGCCGGCTGCCCCAGCGCTGGGTCAGCTGGGCCACCAGCAGCAGCCCCCGGCCGCCCTCGTCCCAGGTCTTCGCCCGCCGAAGGTGCGGGGCGGTGTGACTGCTGTCGGACACCTCGCAGATCAGCGTGCTCGCGTCGTGGATCAACCGCAGCCTGATCGGGCGGGAGCCGTAGCGGATGGCATTGGTGACCAGTTCGCTGACCACCAGTTCGGTGGTGAACGTGGCCTCGCTCAGCGACCAGGCGTCGAGCTGGTCGCCGACCTGCTTGCGGATCGGCGCGACCAGGGCCGGGTCGGCCGGGATGTCCCAGGTGGCGACCCGGGAGGCGGGCAGGCCCTGGGTGCGGGCCAGCAGCAGTGCCACGTCGTCGGCGGCCCCGCCGGGCGGCAGCAGCGCGTGCAGGATCCGGTCGCAGGTCTCGTCCAGCGCCCCCTCGTCCGTGGCCAGCGTGTCGCCCAGCAACCGGTGCCCGGACGCGGTGTCGCGGTCGCGGGACTCGACCAGGCCGTCCGTGAAGAAGGCGAGCACGCTGCCCTCCCGCAGCTCCAGCTCGGTGCTCTCGAACGGCAGCCCGCCCAGGCCCAGCGGGGGACCGGCGGGCAGCACCAGCGGCCGGGGCGGCCCACCGGGCGGCAGCAGGACCGGCTGCGGGTGCCCGGCCCGGGCCAGTGTGCAGCGGCGGGACACGGGGTCGTAGACCGCGTACAGGCAGGTGGCGCCCACCTCGCCCGGCCGGCCCTCGCCGCCCGCCTCCTCCGACAGCCGCAGCACCAGGTCGTCCAGGTGGGTGAGCAGTTCGTCCGGGGCGAGGTCGATGTCGGCGAGCGTACGCACCGCCGTACGCAGCCGTCCCATGGTGGCCGACGCCTGGACCCCGTGGCCGACGACGTCCCCGACGACCATCGCGACACGCAGCCCGGACAGCGGGATCACGTCGAACCAGTCGCCGCCCACCCCGGTCCGCGCGGCCGGGAGGTAGCGGGTGGCCGCCTCGACGGCGGCCGTGCGGGGCATGCTCCGAGGCAGCAGGCTGCGCTGCAGTGCGAGCGCCGTCTCGCGTTCCCGGGAGTAGCGGCGGGCGTTGTCGATGCAGACCGCGGCCCGGGCGGTGACCTCCTCGGCGAGCAGCACGTCGTCCGGGGTGAACGGATCGGAGTGCCTGTGCCGGGTGAGCACCGCGGCGCCGAGGGTCGTGCCACGGGCCCTGATCGGCACGGACATGGCGGTGTGGACGCCGAACCTCCGGGCCCGGGCGCTGCGCGCCGGGTCGTCGGCGAGCCACCGCTGGAGGTCCCCGGTCGCGGCCGAGACGATGACGGTGCGCCCCGAGACCAGGGAGTCGGCCTGCGGAGAGGCCTCCGGGTAGAGCTGCACCTCGCCCGGTTCGGCGGCGGCCTCGGGCGTGCCGGGGTTGACCGACCGGTGTGCGACGCGGCGCAGCGGTACCGGCGCGGTCGGCGGACCCGAGGGCTCGCCCGCCTGCTCGGCGGGGTCGAGGAGGTCGACGCTGACGAAGTCGGCCAGCGCGGGCACGCACACGTCGGCCAGTTCCTGGGCGGTGCGGGCGATGTCCAGGGTGGTGCCGATGCGCACGCTCGCCTCGTTCACCAACTGCAGGCGCTCACGTGCGAGATGGCTCTCCGTGATGTCGTGGGCGGCCAGGCACACTCCGCACACCCGGCCCTCGTCGTCGGTCACCGGTGCCATCCGGGCGAGCCAGGCGGACGACCGGTCCGTGCCGCCGGCGCGGGGGTGGGTCTCCACGTCCTGCGGCCGACCGGTGGTGAGCACCTCGTGCAGGTGCCGTTCCAGTTCCTCGCTCTGCTCCCGGCCGCCGATCTCGGAGAGCCGCAGGCCCCGTACGCGTTCCTCCGGCAGGCCGAGAACCCTCGCCATGGCGTCGTTCATCCGGCGCAGCCGCAGCCGGACGTCGTACACGGCCACGGCGCACGGGGACTGCACCAGGGCCGCCGAGGTGAGCGGGTCGTCCGGTGCGTCCGGTGCGCCGGCGTCCACGGGTGTGACGAAGAGCCAGTGGCCGGGGCGTCCGAGCCGGGGGGCGCTGTGGTGGGCGAGCAGCCATATGCGCAGGGTCCGGCCGTCGCGATGGCGCAAAGTGACCGTGCCGTGCCAGCGCGGGCCGGCCGGCATGGCGCCCGGGTCCTCAGTCAGGAGGTTGGTGACGGGATGGTCCACCACCTCGTCCGCCGTCCACCCCAGCAGCCGCCGGGCCCCGGCGTTCCAGCCGGTCAGCGTGCCGTCCTCGGAGATGACAGCCCGTGCCGTCGCGGCATCGTCGAACGGATGGTCCGGGCTCATCGTCGCCACTCCATTGCGCACACTCAGCGTGAACAAATGTGTCACGTGGGTTCCAGCCTAGTCTGTCACCGTCCGGCCGGGACGCCGACCCGGTGGTTGCCGCCGCCCCTGGAGAGGTGGTCAAGGCCAGATCCGGCCGAAACGGTACACCGCTGAAGCGCGGGAGCATACGGGCGGGGGTGGACGGGCCGGTCGGCGGTGCCGGCCCGGTCGGCGCGGCGGACCGGGCCGTAAACGGTCGGGTCCGGACCGTTGACGTCGTGTC
The DNA here is from genome assembly GCF_047200655.1 of Streptomyces sp. MS06. NCBI lineage: Bacteria > Bacillati > Actinomycetota > Actinomycetes > Kitasatosporales > Streptomycetaceae > Streptomyces > Streptomyces sp. MS06. The sequence goes on along the minus strand of NZ_JBJZOJ010000059.1, from coordinate 7,401 downwards.
ATGACTACAACAAGCATGGGGCGACCGGATTCTGGGAGCGCTCCCATGGCTTTCGGCCGTGCCGGCGGTGCCTCCCGCGCGTCTCGAGGAGCCCACACGTGAAACGACGCAGAACCGCCCTGCTGTCCGTGACCGCGCTGCTGGCGGCGGTGCTCGGCATGCTGCCCGCCCAGTCCGCCGGCGCCGACGAGGTCGAGCAGATCAGGAACGGCACCTTCGACACCACCACCGACCCGTGGTGGGCCGGCGACAACGTCGCCGTGGGCCTGTCCGGCGGCCGGATGTGCGCCGACGTCCCCGGCGGCACCGCCAACCGCTGGGACGCCGCCCTCGGGGAGAACGACATCACGCTCGTCAAGGGGGAGTCCTACCGGTTCTCCTTCACCGCCGACGGTTCTCCCGCGGGCCACGTGGTGCGGGCCGTCGTCGGCCTGTCGGTGGCGCCCTACGACACCTACTTCGAGGTCAGTCCGCAGGTCGGCGTCTCCGGCGACACGTACTCCTACACGTTCACCTCCCCCGTGGACACCGGTCAGGGCCAGGTCGCCTTCCAGCTGGGCGCCAGCGCCGACCCCTGGCGGTTCTGCGTGGACGACGTCTCCCTGCTGGGCGGTGCGCCGCCCGAGGTGTACCGGCCCGACACCGGTCCGCGGGTCCGCGTCAACCAGGTGGCCTACCTTCCGGACGGCCCCAAGAACGCCACCCTGGTCACCGACGCCACCAGCCGCCTGCCCTGGCGGCTGAAGGACGCCCGCGGCCGGACCGTCGCCCGCGGCAGGACCGCGCCGCGCGGCACCGACGCCTCCTCGGGGCAGAACGTCCACACCATCGACTTCGGCTCCTACCACCACCGGGGCGAGGGCTTCACCCTGGTCGTCGACGGCGAGACCAGCCGCCCCTTCGCCATCGGCACGGCAGCCTACGAGCAACTGCGCCTGGACGCCGTCAAGTACTACTACACGCAGCGCAGCGGCATCGCCGTCCGCGACGACCTGCGCCCCGGCTACGGCCGGCCCGCCGGGCACCTGAACGCCGCCCCGAACCAGGGCGACGCCGACGTGCCCTGCCGGCCGGGCGTGTGCGACTACCGGCTGGACGTCACCGGCGGCTGGTACGACGCCGGCGACCACGGCAAGTACGTCGTCAACGGAGGCATCACCACCTGGGAGCTGCTCAGCACCTACGAGCGCTCCCTGCACGCCCGCACCGGGCACCCGGGTGCGCTCGGCGACGGCACCCTCGCCATCCCGGAGAGCGGCAACAGGGTGCCCGACATCCTCGACGAGGCCCGCTGGGAACTGGACTTCCTGCTGAAGATGCAGGTGCCGGACGGGCAGCCGCTGGCCGGCATGGCCCACCACAAGGTGCACGACGAGCAGTGGACCGGTCTGCCGCTGCTGCCCTCCGCGGACCCGCAGAAGCGGGAGCTGCACCCGCCGACCACCGCGGCGACCCTGAACCTGGCGGCGACCGCCGCCCAGGCGGCCCGCCTGTACCGCCCCTACGACAGGGCGTTCGCCCGCCGCGCGCTCGCCGCCGCCCGCAAGGCCTGGGCGGCCGCGCTCGCCCACCCCGACCTGTACGCGGACCCGGACGACGCCACCGGCGGCGGAGCCTATGCCGACGACGACGTCTCCGACGAGTTCTACTGGGCGGCGGCCGAGCTGTACCTGACGACCGGCGGCAAGCGGTTCGAGCGGTACGTCCTGGACTCCCCGGTGCACACCGCCGACATCTTCGGCAGCCTGGGCTTCGACTGGTCCCGCACCGCGGCCGCCGGGCGCCTGGACCTCGCCACCGTGCCCAACCGGCTGCCCGGGCGCGCCGAGGTCCGCCGGTCCGTCGCGCGCGGAGCCGACACCTACCTCGCCACCCTGAGGTCCCAGCCCTACGGCATGCCGTACGCGCCCGAGGGCAACCGCTACGACTGGGGCTCCAACCACCAGGTCCTCAACAACGCCGTCGTCCTCGCCACCGCCTACGACCTCACCGGCGCCCGCAAGTACCGGGACGGGGCCGTCGAGAGCATGGACTACGTGCTCGGGCGCAACGCGCTGAACATCTCCTACGTCACCGGCTACGGCGAGGTCAGCTCGCACAACGAGCACAGCCGCTGGTACGCGCACGAACTCGACCCGGCGCTGCCGAACCCGCCGCGCGGCACGCTCGCCGGCGGACCGAACTCCGGCATCCAGGACCCCTACGCGCAGAGCCGGCTCCAGGGGTGCGTGGGCCAGTTCTGCTACATCGACGACATCCAGTCCTGGTCGACCAACGAAACCGCGGTCAACTGGAACGCGGCCCTGGCGCGGATGGCGTCCTTCGTCGCCGACCAGGACTGAGCCGAGGCCCTCCCGGTACCGTGGCCGGACCGCCTTGACCGGCGGATATTTACCGTGAAATGACCGCACGGTACCGTGAGGGCATGCCAGCTCTGAATGTGGAGTTCAGCGACCGGGAACTCGAGGACCTGAGGCAGATCGCCAAGGAGCGCGGTACCTCCATGAAGGCGCTCGTGCGGGAGGCCGCCGCCGCCGACATCGCACGGCACCGCGCACTGCAGGAGGGTGCGGAGGCCTTCCGGCAGTTCTTCGCCTCCCACGCGGACGAGTTCGCGGCCGCCTTCCCCGACGACGAGCCGTCCACCGGCGGCACCGGGCGGGTCGCCTGACCATGCCGCCCGTCATCCACGTGGACGTGCCCTGGCTGCTCCAGCGCCACGAAGAGGTCCTGCCCGAGCAGCCGACGATCAACGACTTCTCCGCGCTGGTCGCCGCGGTCGCCCGGCACCGGGTCGACCCGCCCCGCCTCGGCGTGGACTCCGACCCCGCCTGGCGGGCCGCGGCCCTGCTGCACACCCTTGCCGTGCTCAAGCCGCTGCCGTCGGCCAACGCCCGCTTCGCCTGCGCCACGGCCGTGGCGTACATGTTCGTCAGCGGGGCCGGCATCGACCCGCCGTACGGCGCGCTCGTCGACCTCGCGCGCGACCTGCTGGCCGGCAAGGCCGACGTCTTCGGTGCGGCCGACCGGCTGCGTTCCTGGCAGATCTGAGCGCACCCCTCCCGGACCGCCGGCCGAGGGCGGGAGGAACACGGCCGGCGGTCGTTCCGCGAAGGAGAGCCGCCGTGCTGCGCGGGGCCGGAGAGGAAGGGCCGGTTCCAGCCAACTACGGTCACCGGTCCACGGGCAGCGTGCGCGCCCCGCCGGTGGGTGCGGGTGAATCACACGGGGCGCATGCGCTCGCGAATGGTGCTGCGTGCGGGAGAAGTTGAGTCCGCTTCTGACTTTCTTTCAATAGCGCGGATGTGGCCCGTTCGCCTTGTTGGGCTCAAGTGGTTTGTGCGAGGCTGTGCCACCCGTGCGGGGGGTGACCACCGGATCTCCACAGGAACACCGCGGTGTCGGATCCGGCGTATTGTCTGTGAAGCACCTGAATTCGCTCCCCGCTCGCGCCGAAAAGGTACGCACCAGCCCGCGCCCCTTTCCGGCGCTGTGAACATATGTGCCACAAGCGCGTGGGAAGGATTCCGCTCAGTGCTCACCCCCCACCCCTATCGTCCCCCTTCTGTGTCGCGTGGATCCGATACCGGTGAGACCGACACGGAACTCGCCGCGACCGCAGCCGGCGGTTCGGACGACGCGGCGGCCCGGTCCACCGCCCTGCTCATGGCCCGGCACTGGCGGCCCGTGCACTCCTACGCCGTGATCTGCCTCGCCTCCCCCTCGGACGTCGCGGCCATGGTCACCGCCGCCGCCTTCCACCAGGTCTTCGACCGCCTCACCCTGGGCGAGTCCGCCGCCGCCCTGCGTCCCCGCCTGCTGCTGGCCGTGCGGGACACGGTGCGCCGCTGGGCGGCCGCCGACGGGGCTCCCCAGGCGTTGCCGCAGCTGCGCAAGCCCGCCGGGGGGCGCGGGATGCGGGCCGCCGCGAACCTCACCCCGGAGAACCGGCAGTTGGTCGAGCGGTCATTCCATTCCCTTCCCGCCGAGGCCCAGTGCCTGCTCTGGCACACCGAGGTGGAGGGCGAGGAGATATCCGCGGCCGCCGCACTTCTGGGACTGGATCCTGGAACGGCCGAGAACGCCGTGGAAGCGGCGAGGGAAAAACTCCGGGAAGCCTGCGTCCGAGCCCACCGGGAACTCGCTCCCACCAAGGAGTGCCGTTTCCACAACCGCCTCTTGGACGTCCCCATACGACGCGGCGGTGCCCTGCTCCCGGACGTCCGCCGGCATCTCGCCGAGTGCCGCTACTGCCGTTCCGCGGCCGAGCAGCTCGGCCAATTCGACAGCGGACTGGGGCCGTTGCTCGCCGAGGCCGTGCTCGGCTGGGGTGCCCGCCGCTACCTCGACTCGCGGCCCGGCCGGGCCCGCAGGCAGGGCGAGCGGCTGCGGGGCGCCGCCCGGCACCGCAGCGGACGAAACGGCACCCAGGGCCGGCTGCTGGCCCGCATCCCCCCGCCCCTGCGGGGGCCCGCGGTCGTGGCGGGCGCCCCCCGCGCGCTGCTCACCGGAGTCGGCGTGGTCTCCGCGGGCGTGGTGGTCGCCCTGCTGGTCACCGGCGCCTGGTCCGGGGACGGCGGCACCGCCCCGGCCGCGTCGCGAAGCTCCTCCGGCGGCCCGGGCACCGAGGCGCAGCTCCCGCCCGCCGCCACCGCACCCAGCGGCGTCCCCCGGCTGCCGACCGGTCCGCGCGAGGGCAGGCTGCGCAGCGCGGCAACCGGCCTCTGCCTGGACGTGCGGGGTGAGGCGCGGGCCGGAGCGGCCGTCCGCCAGGCGGCGTGCACGACGGCCTGGACACAGCAGTGGTCCTACGAGAACGACGGGCTGCTGCGCAGCGCGGCGGACCCCGGGCTCTGCCTGGACTCCCACGCGGACGCCGGTGTCGTCGTGCTCGGCACGTGCGCGGAGCAGGACGACGCGCGCAACGTCGACGTGCGGTACGACCTCACCGTGCGGGGCGAGTTGCTGCCCCGCTGGGACGCGAGCCTCGCCCTGACCACCCAGGCCTCCGTGGACGCGGACCTCGTGGTCAGGCCCCGTGACGGTGCCACGGACCAGCGCTGGCTGCTCGCCCCGGTCGCCGACGGCGCGGGTCCGCCGTCCGTGGCCGCGACGCCGGCGGCTTCCGCGTCACTGCTGCAGCCGGCCGAACAGGGCTGACCCACCCGGTGCGCTCGCCGGGGCCGCCCCTCGGCGACCGCACCGCGCCGCCCCGGGGGCCCGTCACGGGCCGGCCGCGAGTGTCACCGGGGCCGGTCGCGAGCGTCGCCGGGCCGGTCGCGAGCGTCGCCGGGGAGGGAGCGGCGCGGGTCCGCGCCCGGCCGCGGTGCACTCGGCCGTGCTCAGGCGGGCTCCTCGACGAGGTCGCCGGCGTCCACGTCCGACGGCCCGGTGCGGCCGGACAGGGCCAGGGTGAGGTCGAACTCGGCGAGCAGGCAGCGGATCACATGCTCGACGCCGGCCTGCCCGTCCAGGCCGAGACCGTAGACGTACGGCCGCCCCAGCAGGACCGCCCGCGCCCCCAGGGCGAGCGCCTTGAACACGTCGTCGCCGGTGCGCACCCCGCTGTCGAAGAGCACCGCCAGCCGGTCGCCGACCGCCTCGGCCACCCGCGGCAGCGCGTCGGCGGCGGCGACCGCACCGGCCACCTGGCGCCCTCCGTGGTTGGAGACCGCCACGCCGTCCATGCCGGCATCGGCGGCCAGCCGGGCGTCGTCCGGGTGCAGGACACCCTTCAGCACGATCGGGCCGTCCCAGTTCTCCCGCAGGAACGCCAGGTCCGGCCAGGTCTTGCCGGGATCGGCGAACATGCCGACGAAGTGCATCACCGCCGCGTTCGGATCCTCGTGGACGGGCTTGGCCAGGCCCGAGCGGAAGGCCGGGTCGCTGAAGTAGTTGGCGGTGCCGACCCCGTGCAGGAACGGAAGGTACGCCCGGTCCAGATCGCGCGGCCGCCAGGCGAGCAGCGGGGTGTCCAGGGTGACGACCAGCACCCGGTAGCCGGAGGCCCGCGCCCGGGTGAGGAAGCTCCGCGTCACCTCGCGGTCCTTGGCCCAGTACAGCTGGAACCAGCGCTCCGCGTCCCCCATCGCCCGGGCGACCTCCTCCATCGGCGTGCTGGACGCCGAGGACAGGATGAACGGCACCCCCTGCGCCGCCGCGGCGCGGGCCGCCGCGCACTCCGCGTCCGGATGCATGATCGACAGCACGCCGACCGGCGCCAGCGCCAGCGGTGCCGGGAGCGGCCGGCCCAGCACCTCCACCGACAGGTCGCGCTCACGCACGTCGCGCAGCATGCGCGGGACGATCCGGCGGCGGTCCAGGGCCGCCCGGTTGGCGCGGGCGGTGCTGCCGCTGCCGGCGCTGCCGGCCACGTAGCCGACCGGGCCGGGACCGAGACGCTGCTCGGTCAGCTCCTCCAGCCGGTTGAGATCGGTGGGCAGCCGGGGCACCGCACCCGTCATCCCGTTGAGGTAGATCTCGTACTGGAAGTCCGCCCAGTGCCTGGCCATGCGCCGTACCGCCTCTCCTCGTCGAGCCGCGCTGCCCCGCGACCCTACCGAGCGGTAGGGGGAAGGGCGTCGGGGCGGGCGGCACGGTGACGAAGGAGCCGCCCGAATGTGAACACGAAGGGGTGTCCGGAAGTCGGGTGAAAGCGGAAGCGGAGTGTTTCAAGACGATTAACGAACAGGGGGAAATCGGCCAAGTGGCCGGGGCGGATGTCCCGGAGGGCCGTGATTACGGGGCTGACGTGTTCGAATTCCGTGACTTCGCGCCACTGTTTCAACACGCAAGGTTACTGAAAAATGAGGGGTGAAGATGAGTTTCGGCGGCGGAATCGGCAGACTCGCGCTCGCCGCCGCAGCACCCACCGGTTCGCGGCCGGCACACCCCGATCGAGCGGAAGGATGCACACAATGCGTTTCACCGCGCGCTGGGCGGCGACCGTCGGACTGACGGCGACCGCCGTCTGCTGGCCCCTCGCCCAGGCGGCGCCCGCCGCCCCCTCCTCGCTGTACGCCCCGTCGGCCCTGGTGATGACGGTCGGTCACGGCGACAGCGCTGCCACCGCCACCCCGGCGCGCGCGGTCACCCTGACCTGTGCACCGGCACCCACCGGCACCCACCCGGCACCCGCCGCGGCCTGTGCCGAACTGTGGGCCGCGGGAGGCGACCCCGGAGCGCTGACCACCCGAGGCGACGTGTGGTGCACCCGGCAGTACGACCCCGTCGTCGTCACGGTCGACGGGGTGTGGCAGGGAACCCGCGTCTCCTGGGAGCGCAGTTTTGCCAACGAGTGCGTGAAGACCGCCTACGGCATCAGCGTCTTCGCGTTCTGAGGACCGGGATCGCACGGTCTTCGCGACCGCCGCGCGAGGCTCGTTGCTGGGGAGTGCGAGC
>NZ_JBJZOJ010000058.1:0-48631 GCF_047200655.1 Streptomyces sp. MS06 | reverse complement strand
AGCAGGGGTTTGTGGAGCACGCGCCGCGTCGTGCGGTAGCCGAGCGCCTCGTAGAGCCGCTCGGCGGCGGTGTTGCCGGCGAAGACGTTGAGGCCGAGGACCCGCCGTCCGGCGGTGACGGACTGCGCCTCCGCCAGCAGCATCAGGGTGCGGCCGTGTCCCCGGCCGCGGTGGCCCGCGTCCACCTCGACGTCGTACACGTAGGCCTGCTCGTCCTGGAGCGCCAGCCACAGGGTGCCGACCCGGGCGCCCGCCTGCTCCACCACGCTGAACAGCATGTTCTCGGTGGCGAGTCCGTGCGGCAGCAGCGTCTCGTGGTCGCGGCGGGCCTTGGCGTACGCCTCGGCCTCCGGAACGCCCCGCTCGATCCAGGCCCGGGCGTACTGCTCGGACTCGTGCGCGTGCCACACCGAGAAGTCGGCCTCGGTCATGGGCCGGACCCTGCTGCCCTCGGGTAGCGCGGGCGGGGTGTCGGCGAGCTGCTTGTCCATCCCGCGGTTGCGCAGGACGTAGCCGAGGGCCTCGAAGAGGCGGAGGGCGGCCGGGGCGTCGGCGGGGACGTCCACCTCGATCCTTCTGCAGCCCCAGCCGCGGGCCACCTCCTCCGCGGCGAGCGCCGCCACCGTGCCGCGGCCGCGGCGGCGGTCCGGTTCCTCGATGCGCAGATCGGCGACGTGGGCCACACCGTCCCCGAAGGCGGGCGAGGTGGCGAGGCGGACCACGCCGACCGGGCGGCTGTTCACGCACACCTGGTAGCGGCGGGAGCGGGTGCCGTCGGTGGCACGCTGGAGCGGCTCGGTGGGCCGCAGGGTCGTGGTCATGGACGGTCTCCTACCCGCTCTCCCGGCGCCGGATCACCCGGACCGCCCCGTGCCGCTCACGGGTCCAGGTCGTCCGCGGACCGCTCGGCGAAGACCCGCATGGCCTTGGCGGTCACCGGGCCGGGCGCGCCGGGCAGGTCCCGCCCGTCGGCGCGGTGGACGGCCTGGACGTCGCGCAGGGTGGAGGTGAGGAAGATCTCGTCGGCGCGGGCGAGTACCTCCAGCGGGAGGTCGGTCTCCCGCGCACCGGTCCACTCGGCCACCAGGGCGCGGGTGATGCCCGCGAGACAGCCGGAGGCGAGCGGCGGGGTGTGGATCTCGCCGTCGAGGACGACGAAGACGTTCGACCCGGTGCCCTCGCAGAGGTTCCCGGCGGTGTTGCCGAACAGCGCCTCGGAGGCGCCCGCTTCGCGCGCACGGGCCAGGGCGACGACGTTCTCGGCGTAGGAGGTGGTCTTCAGTCCGGTGAGGGCGCCCCGCTCGTTGCGGGTCCAGGGCACCGTGAGCACGGCGGTCGAGTCGGGGCGGCGGGTGGTCTCACCGATGGCGACGATCAGGGTCGCGGGGTGCGCGCCGCGGTCGGAGCCGAGCGGGCCGTGTCCGCCGGTGTAGGTGATGCGCAGCCGGCCGAGGGGTACCGGGTTGGCCTCCAGTACGGCGGCACAGGCGCGGCGGACCTCGTCGAGGTCGGGATCGGGCAGGCCGAGGCCGCGGGCGGAGCGGGTCAGCCGGTCCAGGTGGCGGGTGAGCGCGAACGGGCGTCCCTGCTGCGCCTTCACCGTCTCGAAGATGCCGTCGCCCACGGTCAGGCCGTGGTCGAGGACGGAGACGCGGGCGGAGTCGATGTCCGTCAGCCCGCCGTCGAGCCAGATCTTCACGTCGTCGGTCCCTCTCCGCTCACCCGGTACGTCCCGGCCGTGTCGTACGTCCCGGCCGCGTCGAACCCTCCCGACGCTACCGCGAGCAGCCGGGCCGCCTTCAGCCCGGTCTCCCGCCACTCGCCCTCCGGGTCGGAGTCCCAGGTGATGCCGGCTCCGGCGCCGAACCGCAGTGCGGGCGGGCCGTCGGCGGTGCGGTCGATCCAGAAGGTGCGGATGCCGACGGCCAGCGCCGCGGTGCCCCGGTCGGCGTCGACCCAGCCGATGCCTCCGCAGTAGGGGCCGCGCGGTGCGGTCTCCAGTTCGCGGATGATCCGCACGGCGCTCGACTTGGGGGCGCCGGTGATGGACCCGGCGGGGAAGGCGGCGGCGAGCAGCTCTGGCCAGCCGGCGTCCGGGCGGAGTTCGCCGCGCACCGTGGAGACCAGGTGGACCAGGCCGGGGTGCTTCTCCACGGCGCACAGGTCGGGGACGGAGACGGATCCGGTGGTGCAGACGCGCCCGAGGTCGTTGCGGACCAGGTCGACGATCATCACGTTCTCGGCGTGGTCCTTGGTGAGCAGTTCCGGCTCGGTGGGAGCGGTGCCCTTGATGGGTCCCGACTCGACCACCCGGCCGTCGCGGCGCAGGAACAGTTCGGGGGAGGCGGTGGCGATCTCGACTCCGTGCCGGGGAAGGCGAATCGTTCCTGCATAGGGTGCCGGGTTCCCTCGCGCCAGAAGGGACGTCAGGGCGTCCACGTCCGCGTCCGCGGCGGCGGGCGCGGACAGCACGCGGCAGAGGTTGACCTGGTAGACCTCGCCGGTGGCGATGTGCGCGCGGATGCGGCGCACGCCCCGCGTGTACGCCTCCCGGTCGAGGGACGAGGCCCAGTCGCCGACCGCGGGCCCCCGCCAGCGGCCGGGGACCGGTGCGGGCACCGGTTCGGCCCGCACGTCACGGAAGCGGGCGCAGGTCAGGCGGCCCTCGTAGTCGGCGGCGACGGCCCAGAAACCGGTGGAGTCCAGCGCGGCCGGATCGCTGGTGACGTCGAGGAGACCGGTGGCCACGCGGTCACCGAAGCGGGCCAGGGCGGGGAGGTCGTGCACGGTGCCGAGTGTAGGTCGGGCGCCGGCCGGGTCGCCCCGGCGTGTCCTGAACGGGACCTGAGCGGGTACTGAGCGGGTCCTTAGCGGGTCCTCCGCGGGGCGCAGCGCAGCACGCTGCACAAACGCGTTTTTGTGCTGGCCCAGGAATCCGCTAGAGTTCACTTCGTCGCCGGGACGCGCAAGCGGACCGAAACGACAGGCGGACGTAGCTCAGTTGGTAGAGCGCAACCTTGCCAAGGTTGAGGTCGCGAGTTCGAGCCTCGTCGTCCGCTCGGAGGACGCAAGGGATCTTCCCGTTCCCTTGCACCGCTGGTGGAGTGGCCGAGAGGCGAGGCAACGGCCTGCAAAGCCGTCTACACGGGTTCAAATCCCGTCTCCACCTCCAAGGACGATTAGCTCAGCGGGAGAGCGCTTCCCTGACACGGAAGAGGTCACTGGTTCAATCCCAGTATCGTCCACGGAAGCCCCACCGGCTTCGACCCGCGCGATTAGCTCAGCGGGAGAGCGCTTCCCTGACACGGAAGAGGTCACTGGTTCAATCCCAGTATCGCGCACGCACTGTCCGTGATCCGCTCCATGCTGTGCTCACGGCCCCGAGGACGATTAGCTCAGCGGGAGAGCGCTTCCCTGACACGGAAGAGGTCACTGGTTCAATCCCAGTATCGTCCACGCACCGAAGCCCCCGGTCCACGACCGGGGGCTTCCTCGTGCTCCGCCGCCGGACCGCCGCGAAGCGGTCAGCTGGAGAAGAGCATGTGACCGAAGCTCTTGTGGCGGCGACGGCCGTAGTGGCCGTGATGACCGCCGTGGCCGCCGTGCGGGGCGCCCCAGGCGGGCGCGGGCGGAGCCGGGTAGGCCTGCGGCGCGGGCGGAGGCGGAGGCGCCGGCTGCGCCCACTGCGACTCCACCCGGGTCAGTGCCTCCAGCTCGCCGTAGTCCAGGAAGATCCCGCGGCATCCGCTGCACTGCTCGATCTGGACACCGCTGCGGTTGTACGTGTGCATCGGCGCATGGCACTTCGGACACTGCATCGTCGGCTCAACTCCTCGCCTGTCGGTCATGTTTCGCGACTCGCCAGGACAGACACTGCCCGGACGGCGGTCGGTTGCACCCTACTTCGCGCCGGGCCCGCCCGGCGGCGGCGGGATCTCGGCCATCCGCTCGCACGAGTCCACCAGGGCCTGCTCCACCTCGTCGACGCCGCGGCCCTCGGACCCGGCCCGGACCAGCGCCCGTGCCGCACCCTGCACGGTCAGGGCGCGGGCCGGCAGGTCGAGCGCGGGCCAGGGGTCGCCGTCCGCGGGCACTGCCGGACCACCCGCCGCCCGGTACGCGCCGAGGAAGCGGGCCCACTCCTGGGGCGGGAGCAGCCCGCAGGCGTACCAGGCCGCCGGGCGGGCCAGGTCCCACGCCGGCACGCCGACGCCGAGGTCGTCGACGTCGATGAGCCGCCACGGGCCGTCGGGCGCCGGATGGCGGACGAGCTGACCGAGGTGCAGGTCGCCGTGGCAGAGCGCCGCCCGGCCGGGCGCCGGCGCCTCGCCCCGCACCCAGGCCGGCAGCGCCGACCAGGCCCGCAGCACGGAGCGGGCGGCCGGATGCCCGAACGCGCCGGCCCGCAGCCGGGCGATGGCACGGGCCGCCTTCGCGGGCCCCCGCATCGGGGGCAGCGCCACCGGCACGGAAGCCCGGTGCAGCCGTGCGAGCAGCACGGCGGCCGACTCCCACGGGGCCGCGTCCGGATCGTCCGGGTCGACCGGCACGCCGTACGGCCAGCACGTCACCAGCCGCCCGTGCAGCACCGCGGGGGCCGGCCCGAGCGGGACCAGGAAGATGTCGGGCAGGGCGGCGGCCGCGGCCAGGCGGGCGGTGAGTTCCGCTTGCCCCGTACCGGGCGCGTGGGCCTTGGCGACGGCTGCGGCATGCCGGACCACGGTGGCGTCCGGGCGGTCGGCGAGGGTCGCGGGCGCCGGGCAGGTCGTGCAGGGGGCGCCGCCGGGATGCGCCTGCGCCTCGGCCCTCGCGGCGAGGACGGCGAGCAGGTTCGCGGGCATGGGGTCCCCCTGGATGCGGACGGGTCTGCCGTTGAGCGTACGGGTCCCGGCCGTCCGCCTCCCAGCGCGCCCGCAACGCCCGGATCCGCCTCACGGCACGCCCGGTGCGCTTCCGGCCTGCGCATGGCGGCGGGCGCATGGCGGCGTCCGGCGGGCGTGGGCGGCGTCCGGCGGGAGAGCAATGCCGGCGCAGCTCCCCAGCTGCGCCGGCATCTGTGCCGTCCGGCGTACCCCCGTCCCCACGGGGTTTCATGGGTGGATGTCCCCGCCCGGACCGCTCTTCCGGGCCTGGGGTCGCGTTCAGCGCCCCAGCACCGCACCCACGGACGACGCCTGTGTGACCACTGCCTCCAGTCCGCCGAAGGCGTACGCGAGCAGGGTCGCCAGGGGAAGGACCATCGCGGTCGCCACCAGGGGGTGGCGGCGTCCGGTGCGGCGGGGGCGCGTGCTGCCTGCCCTCGTGCGGAGCGGTGTCCGCGGTGCCGTCCCGGCCATGGTCCCTCTCCCGACCGTTCTCCGTTGTCCTGAGCAGCGGCGAGTGCCTGGCCTCGGGGGACGAGTGCTGCACCCGCCGCTTGACCTCAAATCTAGGGCGGCGGCGGGCTCCGGACGTCATGCCCTCGTACCGACTTCCGGGCCTCCCGGAGGAGGAGCCGCCGGTCGCGGACTACTCCCCTGGGTGGAGAACGGGGTCAGGGAGTCGGGGTCTTCCCGGAGGGGCCGCCCCATGGAGGGAGGGTGCGGGGGTGCCGCTCGGGCCCGCCGGGTGACTTCGCTCACTCCCCGACGTCACGTCCGGCCCTCGCCGCCGCTGACGGCCCGCCGCCCGGGTGGCCGCGCCGCCGCACGCACGCCCGTTCGCGGGATCGGGCGGGATCGCCGCCCGGCGACTGCCGGCGAGCCCAATGCCCGTGGCGCGAAGGGAGGTTGCCCCGGCGGGCCGGAGCGGGCGGGGCGGCCCTCCGATTCGCTGACCCGGCCTCAATCCTCCCACCGGGCAGGGCAAACCGATCGGGGCCGGAGGGCGCGGCCTCTGCGCGCGAACAGCCCGGGGCTCGTAAGCTGTGCCACGTCACACGGACCGGGCAGCGGGGATGAACATGGCGATGATGCGCCTCAGGCGCGAGGACCCGCGTGTCGTCGGCTCGTTCAGGCTTCACCGGCGGCTCGGCGCGGGCGGGATGGGCGTCGTCTACCTGGGTTCCGACCGGAAGGGCCAACGGGTCGCCCTGAAGGTGATCCGTCCCGACCTCGCCGAGGACCAGGAGTTCCGTTCCCGCTTCGCGCGCGAGGTGTCGGCCGCCCGGCGGATCAGGGGCGGCTGCACGGCGCGGCTGGTCGCGGCGGACCTGGAGGCGGACCGGCCGTGGTTCGCCACCCAGTACGTCCCCGGGCCCTCCCTGCACGACAAGGTCGTCGACGAGGGACCGCTCGGCGCGGCGGACGTCGCCTCCGTCGGGGCTGCGCTGTCGGAGGGGCTGGTCGCCGTCCACGAAGCGGGTGTCGTCCACCGGGACGTGAAACCGTCCAACATCCTGCTCTCTCCCAAGGGGCCGCGGATCATCGACTTCGGGATCGCCTGGGCGACGGGCGCCTCGACGCTGACGCACGTCGGGACCGCCGTCGGCTCCCCCGGCTTCCTCGCCCCGGAGCAGGTACGGGGCGCGGCGGTCACCCCGGCCACCGACGTCTTCTCGCTCGGCGCCACGCTCGCCTACGCGGCGATGGCCGACTCACCCTTCGGACACGGCAGTTCGGAGGTGATGCTGTACCGCGTGGTGCACGAGGAACCGCAGCTGCACGGTGTGCCCGACGCGCTGGCCCCGCTGGTGCGGACATGCCTGGCGAAGGACCCCGACGACCGGCCCAGCACCCTCGAGCTCTCCCTGCGCCTGAAGGAGATCGCGACCCGCGAGGCCCAGGGGCTCGGCGAGGGGCGGCCGCCCGCGCCACGCGCACCGGAGACCGGGCGGCCCGCGAGCCGGCCGGCCGACACCGGCGGCTACCCGGAACGGACCTCCCACCGCACGCAGGCCCAGCCCGGGGGGCCGGTCACCCCGGCCCCGCGCGGCTCCGGCGCCGGCCGGGGCGGCACCCCGTCGCGCGGCGGCAGCGGCTCCCTCCGGGGCGGGACGGGGCCCTCGCACGGCGGCGGACCGTCGTCACGGTCCGGCGCGGCACGCCCCACACCGGCTTCGCGGCACACCTCGCGCTCCGGCGGCAGCCGTCCCGGGCGGGGAGGCCGCTCCGGCGGCACCGCGTCCCGGTCGACGGTAGCCGGGCTGCGGCCGGCCAATCCCCGGCTGCTGCGGCAGCGGCTGTTCGTGTTCGTCGTGGTGACGCTGCTGGTGGCGCTCGGTATCGCCCTGGTGCAGGGTTGCCAGGGCGCGGACCACGGGTCCGGCGGCGGCAGGCGGCAGGCACCGGCGGACTCCGGGGCCTCCGCGCCCCCGGCGGCCGGGCTCCGCGGTCCCTGAGCTCCCCCGCGGCCGGCCTCCGCGGTCCCTGAGCTCCCCCGCGGCCGGACTCCGCGGTCCCTGAGCTCCCCCGCGGTCGGCCTCCGCGATCCGTGACCTCCTCCGCGGCCTGCTTCCGCGATCCGTGACCTCCCCGCCCGCCCGCCCGGCCGAGAGGGGGCGAGGGTCCGGGAGCCCCCGTTGCGGAGGCGGTCCGCCGGGAAACCGGACCGGCGGCCCCGGCCCGGCCGTGCCACCGTCCGAACGGACGCCCGGGCGGCGCGGGACGGTGGTCGCGTGCCGCCTTTGCGGCCCGGACCGCGGGACGCGGCTCAGGCGCCCGGTCGTCCGGTCGCCACCGCGTAGAAGGCCACCGCGGCGGCCGCGCCCACGTTGAGGGAGTCCACGCCGTGGGCCATCGGGATGCGCACCCACCTGTCGGCGGCGCCCAGGGCGCGCCGGGACAGTCCCCCGCCTTCGGCGCCGAGCAGGAGCGCGACCCGGTCCATGAGGTGGGGGGCGGCGGCGTCGAGCGGGTCGGCCCGCTCGTCCGGAGTGAGGGCGAGCACCGTGAACCCCGCCTCGCGGACCGTCTCCAGGCTGGTGGGCCAGCCTTCGAGACGGGCGTACGGCACCGAGAACACCGCGCCCATGGAGACCTTCACGCTCCGCCGGTAGAGCGGGTCCGCGCAGTCCGGTGAGAGCAGTACCGCGTCCATCCCGAGGGCGGCCGCCGAACGGAAGATGGCGCCGATGTTGGTGTGGTCGTTGACCGACTCCATGACCGCGACCCGGCGGGCGGTGCGCAGCAGACCGGTGGCCGCCGGAAGCGGCTTGCGCTGCATGGAGGCCAGCGCGCCGCGGTGCACGTGGTAGCCGGTGACCTGCTCGGCGAGGTGCGGGTCGGTCACGTAGACCGGCGCCGCCGTCTCGTCGACGACGTCGCGCATGGCGTCGAGCCATTTCTCCGACAGCAGCATCGAGCGCATCGCGTAGCCGGCGGCCAGGGCCCGGCGGATGACCTTCTGGCCCTCGGCGATGAACAGCCCCTCGTCGGGTTCCCGCCGGCGGCGCAGTTCGACGTCGGTCAGGTCGGTGTAGTCGCGCAGGCGCGGGTCGTCGGGATCGTCGACGGTGACGGGATCGGCCACGGGGTTCACTGCCTTGTCCTCGATGCGATGGCTGCGACGACGGGGGCGGGCCGGACCCGCCCGGTCGGCCGGGCGGTGCCGGGTGCCCGGGTCACTCGGAGGCCTGCGGGCCCACCCGCACCACTTCGCCGACGACGATCACCGCCGGGGCCTTGACCTGTTCGGCGACGACGGTCTCGGCGACCGTTTCGAGGGTGGCGTCGACGCGGCGCTGCGCGGCGGTGGTTCCCTCCTGGACGAGGGCGACCGGGGTGTGCGGCGCCTTGCCGTGCGCGACCAGCGTCTCGGCGATCCGGCCTATCTTGTCGACCCCCATGAGGATGACGAGGGTCCCGGTCAGCCGGGCGAGGGAGGCCCAGTCCACCAGGGAGCGCTCGTCGTCGGGGGCCACATGACCGCTGACCACGGTGAACTCGTGGGCGACCCCGCGGTGGGTGACCGGGATTCCGGCCGCACCGGGGACGGAGACCGAACTGGAGATGCCGGGGACGACGGTGCAGGGGATGCCGGCCTCGGCGAGCGCCTGCACCTCCTCCATGCCGCGGCCGAAGACGTACGGGTCGCCGCCCTTGAGCCGGACCACCGACTTGCCCTGCTCGGCGTGCTCGATCAGCGCGTTGTTGATGGCCTCCTGGGCCATGAAGCGGCCGTACGGGATCTTCGCCGCGTCGATCACCTCGACGTGCGGCGGGAGTTCGTCGAGCAGATCGCGGGGGCCGAGCCGGTCGGCGATGACCACGTCCGCCTCCGCGAGGAGCCGCCGGCCGCGCACCGTGATCAGGTCGGGGTCGCCCGGTCCGCCGCCGACCAGGGCGACACCGGGGGTGCGGGTGCGGTGGTGCGGGGCGACCAGGGTGCCGTCGCGGAGGCCTTCGACGACGGCGTCCCGGACGGCGGCGGTGTGCCGGGGGTCGCGTCCGCGGGCGTCGGTGGTCAGGACGGCGACCGTGACGCCCTCGCTGCGGCCGGTCGCCGGGGTCCACGCCGTGGCGGCGTCGGCGTCGTCCGCGCGCACGCACCAGACGCGGTGCCGCTCCCCCTCCGCGGAGGCACGGACGTTGGCCGGCAGGTCGTCGGTCGCGATCAGGGCGTACCAGGCGTCGGCGAGGTCGCCCTCGGTGTACCGGCGGCGCTCCCAGGCGATCTCCCCGGCGTCCGCCATCGCCTCGACGGAGGGCGTGGCCTCCGGGGACACCAGGACGATGTCCGCGCCCGCCGCGACCAGGGCCGGCAGGCGGCGCTGGGCGACCTGGCCGCCGCCGAGGACGACGACCCGGCGGCCGGTGAGGCGGAGGCCTACGGGGTAGGCAGGGTGTTCGGCCATGCGGGTGCGGCTCCTCGTCCTGGCGACTGCGGATGGGCGCTGCGGCACTGGAGCAGCCCTGACGTGCGGATTTTAGTCGGGAACGGCGGTTCGGCACAGCTCGGGCGCGGGGCCCCGGGCGGTACGCTCCGCCCGGGGCCCCGGCATCCGGCTCATTTCTCGGTGACGCCCGCCGAGTCGAAGGTCGCCACCTCGTGCATGGCGCGGGCCGTGCTCTGCACCAGCGGCAGCGCCAGCAGCGCACCGGTGCCCTCGCCCAGCCGGAGGTCGAGGTCGACCAGCGGGCGCAGGCCCAGCTTGTTCAGCGCGGCGACGTGGCCGGGCTCGGCGCTGCGGTGGCCGGCGATGCAGGCGGCCAGCACCTCCGGGGCGATCGCCCGGGCCACCAGGGCCGCGGCGCCGGCGCTGACGCCGTCCAGGATGACCGGCGTGCGCAGCGAGGCACCGCCCAGCAGCAGGCCGACCATGGCCGCGTGCTCGAAGCCCCCGACGGCCGCGAGGGCGCCGAGCGGGTCGGCCGGGTCCGGCCGGTGCACTTCAAGGGCGCGGCGCACGACCTCGGTCTTGCGGGCGAGCGTCTCGTCGTTGATGCCGGTGCCGCGGCCGGTCACCTCGGCCGGGTCGGCTCCGGTGAAGACGGAGATCAGCGCGGCGGAGGCGGTGGTGTTCGCGATGCCCATCTCGCCGGTGAGGAGCGCCCTGTTGCCCGCCGCCACCAGGTCGCGGGCGGTTTCGATGCCCACCTCGACGGCCTGCTTGGCCTCCTCGCGGGTCATCGCGGGGCCGGCGGTCATGTCGGAGGTGCCCGCACGGATCTTGCGGGGCAGCAGACCCGGGGTGGCCGGCAGGTCGGCGGCCACGCCGACGTCGACGATGCACACCTCGGCACCGACCTGTCCGGCGAAGGCGTTGCAGACCGCTCCCCCGCCCAGGAAGTTCGCCACCATCTGGGCGGTGACCTCCTGGGGCCACGGGGTGACGCCCTGCGCGTGGACTCCGTGGTCACCCGCGAAGATGGCGACCGCCGCGGGCTCCGGGACGGGCGGCGGGCACTGCCGGGACAGGCCGGACAACTGCGCGGAGATGATCTCCAGCATGCCCAGCGCGCCGGCCGGCTTGGTCATGCGCTTCTGCCGCTCCCAGGCCTCGCCGAGCGCCTTGGCGTCCAGCGGGCGGATCTGTGCCACGGTCTCGGCGAGCAAATCGTGCGGCTCCTCACCCGGCAGCGCGCGGCGGCCGTACGTCTCCTCGTGCACGACCCACGACAGCGGGCGGCGCTTGGACCAGCCGGCCTGCATCAGCTCGGGCTCGTCCGGGAATTCGTTCACGTAACCGACGCACAGGTAGGCGATGACCTCCAGGTGCTCGGGCAGTCCGAGCGCGCGGACCATCTCGCGCTCGTCGAAGAAGCTGACCCAGCCGACGCCCAGGCCCTCGGCGCGGGCGGCCAGCCAGAGGTTCTCCACGGCGAGCGCGGCCGAGTAGGGCGCCATCTGGGGCTGGGTGTGGCGGCCCAGGGTGTGCCGGCCGCCCCGGGTCGGGTCGGCGGTGACCACGATGTTGACCGGGGTGTCGAGGATCGCCTCGATCTTCAGTTCCTTGAACTGCTTGGCCCGCCCCTTGGGGAGGGACTTGGCGTACGCCTCGCGCTGCCGTACTGCCAGCTCGTGCATCGCGCGCCGGGTCTCCGCGGAGCGGATCACCACGAAGTCCCAGGGCTGGGAGTGGCCCACGGAGGGAGCGGTGTGGGCCGCCTCCAGGACGCGCAGCAGCACCTCGTGCGGGATGGGGTCCTTGCGGAAGCCGTTGCGGATGTCGCGGCGCTCGCGCATGACCTTCAGCACGGCCTCGCGCTCGGCGGCGTCGTAGCCGGGAGCGGCCGGACCGGCCGGCACCGGAACCTGCGCGGACTCCGGCGCGTCCCCGGCGGCCGCCGCGTCCTCCGCTTCGCTTCCGTCCCGGCCCTCCTGCGCCGGCCCCTCCGCACGGTCCGCGCGGTCCGCGCGGTCCTCCTGGTCGGCGGCCGTGGTCGGCACGTCCGCCCCGTTGTGCACGGCAGCGGGCGCGGCTTCGCGGGGTGCGGGCACGGCGGCGCCGGCCGGAGCCGCCGCCTGCGGTCCGGACACGGTCTCCGGTTCCGGGGCGGGTGCGGGCGCCGGGGCCGACTGGTCCTGCAGCTCCGGGCCGGTGGGTTGCGGGGCGGTGGCTTGCGGGCCGGTGGATTCCGGGCCGGTGGGTTGCGCGCCGGTGGGTTGCGCGCCGGTGGGTTGCGCGCCGGTCGGTTGCGGGCCGGTGGATTCCGGGCCGGTCGGTTGCGGGTCCTGCACCCCGGGAGCGGGCATCTGCGGGGCAGGAGGCTCCGTCACGGGCCCGCCGGCGGGCGGCTGGGCGTCCGGGGCGGGAGCCTGGGCCGCGACCGGATCCGCCGACCCGGCGGGGGCCCCGGTCGGCACCGGCCGCGCGTCGGCGGGCGGCTGCCCGGTGCTCTGCGCGGGCTGCTGCGAGGCGGTGACCGGCGGGTGCGCGGACTCCGCGCCGGAGGCCTCGGTGGACGTGCCGGCCGCGGCAGCGTCGGCGCCGGGATGGACGGCGGCGTGCGCGGGCTCCGCCTCGGCGGCCGGCGCGTGGGGCCCGGCGGGGAGGCCGGTCTGCGCGGCTTCCGCTCCCGGCTCGGTGCCCGGCGGGTACGGGGCCGCGGCGGCGGTCCCGGACGGCGTGCCGGCGGACGGGGCGGGGTCTGCCCGGTGCTCTCCCGCGGCCTCGGGGCCGGGCGCCTCGGGTGCCGCCGCAGCGAGGGCGGCCTCCGGCTCCGGCTCGGACACCGCCGAGGCAACGGCGTCCGGGACGGCGGGCGTTCCCGGCTGCCCGGTCTCCCCGGCGGCGGGCTGCTCCGCCGGCCGGGTCTCCGTGTCGGTTGCCGCGACGGGTGCTTCCGCGGCGCCCGGGGAGGTCTGAGCCTCCGGTGCGGGGTGTGCGGCGGGGTCGTCGGCGGGAGGCGCGCCCGGCAGGGACGTCTCGGGGCCGGCCGCCGCGGCGGCTTCCGCGACCGCGTCGGCCGGGGCCGGCACCGACGGTGCGGGGGCGGCGGCCTCCGGGGCGGCGACGGGGACCGGCTGCTGTGGCGACGGCGCCTCCGCGGACTCCGCCGCTGCGGGTGCGGACCCGGGGGCGTCCTCGGCCGGGGCCGGGTCGGCTGTGCCGGGTACGGGCTCGGCGCCGGGCACCGCCGTCCCGGGCCCGGGGGCGGCTGCCGCGGCGTGCCGGGCCCGCGGTGCGGCCTCGGCACCGGGCTCCGGTGCCGGTCCGGCACCGGGCGCGGTATCGGACGCGTCCGCCCCGGCCGGGGCGGGCCCCGGAGCGGGGTGCGGCGGGTTCTGCCCGGCGGTTCCCGCCTCCGGCTGCTGGTCCACCGGGGTGGCGGGCGACGGTTCCCGGGGGGCGGAGGCCTCGGCCGCGGGGGCTTCCGCGGTGCCGCCGACCGTCGGCGGGGCCTGCGCCGGCACAGGCTCGGCGGACGCCTCGGGGGTGGCATCGGGCGCCGCGTCCACCGTCTGCTCCGCCGCCGCCCCGGCCTCGGGGGCGGCCTCGGGTGCGCTGGGAGCGGCGTCCTGCGGGACCGGTCCGGTGGCGGCCGCCGCCGGCTCGGGCGCGTCCCCTCCACCGGCCGGCGTGTTCCCGGTCACGGTGCCGCCGGGTGCGGCGGGCGCCGGCGCGGCGGGCCGGGGGTCGCCGGTGCCGGGGCCGCTGCCGGGCTCCGGAATGCCGGCCTCCGCGGCCGCCTCCGGTGCCTGCCGGACGCCGTCGGCAGGCGGGTCCTCGCCGACCGGGGCGGTCCGCGCCTCCCCGGTGGCCGGTCCCTGCGATGCCGCACCGGGGGCACCGGCGGCGGGGTCCGAATCGGCTGCGAAGTCCTGCCCGGCCGCCGTCCCGGCCGCCGTCCCGGGGACCGGGGCCGGGTGGCCGGCGGCGGTCCCGGTCGCGGGCCGACCGGCCGCCGCGGCGGCCTCGGTGGTGAGGCGGGCCACCGCGGCCTGGGCCGCGCCCGCGGGCTCCGCCTGCGGGGCGGCCGGGAGCGGCGGGACCGGAGCGACCGCTTCCGCGGCCGGTGCGGCGGCCGGTGCGCCCGGTGCCCCCCAGGGCACTCCGGGCTGCGGGGTCGCCTCGTGGACCGTCGGCACGTCCAGGTACTCGGGGCCGGCGGCCTGCGGGGCCGGCTGGCGCACCGGAGCCCCGGCGGGGCCCCGGTCGGCGAGGGACCGGACCGGGCTGGAGGAGGTGTCGGGGGTCGGCGGGCCGAGGTGCAGCGGCCGCCGTGGGGCCGCGGGCGGGACCGGGGCCGCGGGCGGCGCCTGGTTCGGCAGGCGGACACCGCCGAGGTCGACCGAGCCGCTGTCGCGGCCGGACAGCTCGTGCGGGCCGGGCTCGTGCAGGGTCTCGAGGACCGGCTCGGGCGCGGGGGGCGCCACCTCGTGACCCCAGGCGCCACCGGAGCCGGGCAGCAGCAGGTCCTCGTCCTCGGCGGTGGTCTCGGAGAGGTAGGTGTACGCCCCGGGCTCGCCCGGCTGCTCCACCGTGCCTGCGTTCTCCGGCAGCCCCTCGCCCGGGACCTGGCCGGTGTCGGTCATGCGTACCCCTCGCCACATCGGTTGGTGCCTCTACGACCTGCTCGCCCGGAACGGCGCGCCGACCGCCCCGCAGTGAAGAACGAGCGTGCGCGCCCATCGGCACGAACGACCCGCCCGGAAAAGGCGACAAAGCCATTGAGTGGCATTGTCGCGGCCGTTCGGCCGCCGCGACAGCTTGATCCGCGACAGCCGGCTGTGGACTGCGCCACGTTGCGCGCCCACGGTTTTCGAAGTACCGCACGCTCCCCAAAAGAGGCGCGTTTTCCCGACATTGGCCGACGAAGTGCCGGACGACCGGATGCGGTACGACGATCGGCCAGCCTACCCCGCGCTACGCGTTCGGAGGATCACGGGGCGCTGTCCGCCGGCCACCGCCCGGCGGGCGCCGCCGGGCCGCTCAGCGGGGGTCCGTGCGCGCGGGCAGTTCCCCGGTGAGCAGGAACACCACGCTGCGCTCCGTCTCGGTCCAGACCCGAGTGTCGAGTTCGACGGACTGAAGCAGGGCGCACGTCACCCGGTAGCCGTGCTCGCTCAGGTCGCGGCCGACGAGTTCGGCCTCGTCGCGAGTGGCCGCGTGGCTGACGATGCGCTGGGGGCGGCGGTCGGCGACCGCGGAGACGACGGCCGCTCCCCCGCCGCCGACCCGGACCACGTCGGGCTCGGGAAGGGTCTCCAGGGCGTGCGGGGCGGTGCCCTGGACCACCTGGAGCTGGATACCGCCGCGGCGGGCGGCGGCCTCCGTGCGGGCGCAGGCGTCCGGGTCCCGGTCGAGGGCGATGACGGCGGCACCGGCCCGGGCGGCCTCCGTGGCGAAGGCTCCGGCACCGCAGCCGATGTCCCACACCAGATCGCCGACCCGGGGGCCGAGCCGGGCCAGTTGCGCGGCGCGCAGCGGCTGCGCCTCGCCCTCGCCGAGTTCGCCGTCGTAGGCGTCGGAGGGCAGGGTCCAGCCGCGCGGCCCGGCCGCGGGGTCGCGGCCGGCGATCCAGCCGGGCCGGTCGGGCGCCGCACCCAGGCCGGTGGTGCCGCCGACGACGATGACCACGTTCGGGTCGCGCCAGGTGTGGTCGGCGGCCTTGTCGGAGGTGACGACGGTGACCTGCTCGTGCCCGGTGCCCAGTTCCTCGCAGATGACGAAGGTGCGGTGGACGCCGTCGAGGAGGAGGCCGAGTTCGGCGGGTCCGGCTCCGGGTGCGGTGAGCACCGCGACCTTGGTGTGGGCTCGGCACACGTTCACCGCGCGGCGCAGGGTGCGCGGGTGGGCGGCGACCACCTGTGCGTCGTCCCAGGGCATGCCGGCGCGGGCGAAGGCGGCGGCGACGGCGGAGACCGCGGGGACCACCTCGACCTCCAGACCGAACTCGGGCGCGCGCAGGGTCCGGACCACACCGAAGAAGCCGGGGTCGCCGTCGGCCAGCACGACGGCGGTACCGCGGTGGGCGGCGATCCGCCGGGCCGCGAGGGCGAGGCTGCCCAGCCGGATGCGCTCGGCGCCGGCCGGCAGTTCGGGCAGTTCCAGGTGGTGTGCGGCGCCCGCCACCAGCGTTGCGGCGCCCAGGGCGGAGCGCGCCGCGGCGGTCAGCGGCGAACCGTCCCAGCCGATCACCGTGACCCGGTCGGCCATCGTCGTCAGTCTCCAGAGGTGTGCGCGGGTGCGTCGGTCGTGGGGTGGGACAGCCCGTGGGCGGGTTCCGTGAGCGTACCCGGTGCGGTGGAGGGGGTGGCGCCTGCGGGTCGTCTCCCCGGGGGTTTCAGTTCCAGTCTCCGTACGAGGTGAAACCGGTGTCGGCCAGTTGCTCGCCGAGGCCCTCCAGGTCCTCGGGCAGCAGGCTCCACACGATGAGGTCGGTGCGCACGCTCGTCCAGGCGCCGTCCTCGCTCCTGCTGCGCGCTATCCAGGCGCCGCGCAGCACGCCCTCGCTGACGCAGCCGATCTTCTGGGCGACCTGCTGGGAGGCGGTGTTGTCGGCCGCGGTGCGCAGCTCCAGACGTTCGAACCCCTGGTCGTGGAAGAGCCAGTGGGCGGTGGCGAGGGCGGCCTCGCTGGCGTAGCCCTCACCGCGGGCCCAGGGCGCGACGACGTAGGCGATCTCGGTGGAGCGGACCCGCCAGTCGGTGCGCCGCAGCCGGACGGTGCCGACCAGGCGCTGGGTGAGGAACTCGGTGAGGGCGAACACGATGCCCCGGCCCTCGGTCCGTTCGGCCGGGGCGAGTTCGGTGATCCAGGCGAGGGCGTCGGCCTCGCCGTAGGGCTGCGGGACGGTGGTCCAGGCGGTGACGAGTTCGTCGTTCATCATCTCGGCGAAGGCCTGGGCGTCGGAGTCCTCGAGGGGGCGCAGGACCAACCGCTCCGTGCTGATGGAGACGTTGGGGAAGGTGCCGGTCATGCGCCACTCCGTTAACTTCGGGAAACCTCTACAGCCGTCAGGCGTCAGCGGCCCGGTGTCCGGGGTCCGCTGAACTGCCCAGCATGCAGCATGAAAGCACCGAACCGCACCACGGGGTCGCCCCGCGCGCCGGACGGAACGGGGGTTCCGCACGGTACGGTGCGGAACCCCCGCGGCGGATGCGGCGGGTCAGAAGGAGGCGAGGACCGAACCGGCGTACCTGTCCTCGATGAAGGACTTCACCTCGGGGGAGGTGAGCAGTTCGGCGAGGGTCCTGACCCGGGGGTCGTTCTCGCGGCCCTTCTTCACGGCGAGGAAGTTGCCGTACGGGTTGTTCTTCGGCGACTCCAGCAGGAGGGCGTCCTCGGCGGGCTTCAGGCCGGACGCGATGGCGTAGTTGCCGTTGACGACCGCGGCGTCGACGTCGTCGAGGGAGCGCGGTGTCTGCGCCGCCTCCAGTTCCCTGAACTTCAGGTGCCTGGGGTTGCGGGTGATGTCCGAGGGGGTCGCGCCGGTTCCGGCGCCGTCCTCGAGTGTGATGAGCCCGTGCGCGGCGAGGAGTTCGAGGGCGCGGGCCTCGTTGACGGTGTCGTTGGGGACGGCGACGGTGGCTCCGCTGCCGAGTTCGTCGATCTTCCCCACCCGGTGCGAGTACAGGCCGAGCGGTTCCAGGTGCACCGTGACGACGGGCACGATGTGGGTGCCGTTCTTCTTGTTGAAGTCGTCGAGGTACGGCTGGTTCTGGAAGTAGTTGGCGTCCACGGAGCCGTCCTCCGTGGCCGTGTTCGGGGTGACGTAGTCGGTGAACTCCCTGACCTCCAGGTCGAGACCCGCCTTCTTCGCCAGGTGGTCCTTGACGTAGTCGAGGATCTCGGCGTGCGGCACGGGGCTGGCGGCGACGACGAGCGGGGCGTCCGGGTCGGCGGCGTCCGGGGCCCGGTCCGTGCCGCAGGCGGTGAGCCCGAGGGTGAGGGCTCCGGCGGCGAGGACGGCCGTGGTGATCTTGGCGGTGTTGCGCACGAAAAGTGCCTTTCCTTCAGGGATGGTGCGCCCCTCGGGTCGAGAGGTGTCGGCAGGGGGCGCCGTTCGGGGTGGTGGTCGGAGGGCGCGCCGGTGGGCGCGTGGAGCAGGGCAGCGGTGTTCCGGGGGTGCCCCGGGGCGCCGGCGAGCAGCGGGGAGCGCGGGGTACGGGTTCCGGTCCTGGGGGAGGGCGCCGACTCAGACGGTCCGGCGAGTCGTGGCGGAGGCCTTCAGCAGCCGGAGCCGGGGCACCGGCCCGGACCGACCGCCGCGCCGGTGCAGGGCACGCGCGGCCGAGTCGCCCGCGAGCTGGATGAGGGAGATGGCCGCGGCGAGGACCGCCACGGTGATCCACATCAGCTGGGTCTCGAACCGCTGGTAGCCGTAGCGGATGGCGATGTCCCCGAGGCCGCCGGCGCCGACCGTGCCGGCCATGGCGGAGTAGCCGATGAGGGCGACGATCGTGGTGGTGGTGGACGAGACGAGCGAGGGCAGCGACTCGGGGACGAGGACCTTGCGGACGACGGTCCAGCTGGTGCCGCCCATCGCCTGCACGGCCTCGACGAGTCCGCCGTCCACCTCGCGGACCGCGGTCTCGACGAGCCGGGCGAAGAACGGGATCGCCCCGACGGCCAGCGGCACGATGGCGGCCTCCCGCCCGATGGTGGTGCCGGTGACCAGGCGCGTGAAGGACATCAGCGCCACCATGAGGATGATGAACGGCATCGACCGGGCGACGTTCACCAGTTGCCCGACGACCTTGTTGGCGACGGTGTTGCGCAGCAGCCCGTCCCGGTCGGTGAGCACGAGCAGGAGGCCGAGCGGGAGCCCGCCGGCGACGGCGAGCAGGGTGGACCAACCGACCATCCAGAGGGTGTCCCAGCAGGCCTGGGAGAGCAGCGGCCGCATCTCGGTCCAGGTCACTTCGCACCCCCCTGCACCGGTGCGGGCGCGGGTTCCCGGCCCTGGACGTCGATCTGCAGGCCCTGCTCGCGCAGGAGGCCGATGGGGACGACGTTGTCCTCGTAGCTGCCGGGCAGTGCGATGCGCATGCGTCCGACCTGGAGCCCGCCGACGGTGTCGACGGCGGCACCGAGGATCGATATGTCGATGTTGTAGGTGCGTGAGAGCTGCGAGACGACGGGCCGGGCGGTGGAGTCGCCGCGGAAGGTGACGTCGACGACGGTGCGGTCGGGGTCCGCGGTGTCGCCGCTCACCGGGAACAGCGCGGCGGCCAGCCGGGAGCCGGGGGCGGCCAGCAGCTCGCCCAGCGTGCCGGACTCGACGATGCGTCCCCTCTCCATCAGCGCGGCCGAGTCGCAGACGCTCTTGACCACGTCCATCTCGTGCGTGATGAGCAGAACGGTCAGGCCGAGCTGCCGGTTCAGGTCGCGGAGCAGCGCGAGGACGGACCGGGTGGTCTCCGGGTCGAGCGCGCTGGTGGCCTCGTCGGAGAGGAGCACATCGGGGTCGCCGGCCAGGGCGCGGGCGATGCCGACGCGCTGCTTCTGGCCACCGGACAGCCGGCCGGGGTAGGACCCGGCCTTGTCGGCGATGCCCACCAGGTCGAGCAGTTCGAGCGCTCTGCGGGAGCGGTCCCGGCCGGACCGGCCGAGTATCTCAAGTGGGAGCTCGACGTTCTCCTGCACTGTGCGGGAGGACAGCAGGTTGAAGTGCTGGAAGACCATGCCGATGCGGCTGCGCGCCCGCCGCAGTTCCCGGCCGGCGCGCGGGCCGCGGCCGGCGAGAGCGGTGAGGTCCCGCCCGGCGACGGTGACCGTTCCGGAGGTGGGGCGTTCGAGGAGGTTGACGCAGCGGATCAGCGAGGACTTGCCGGCGCCGGACTGGCCGATGACGCCGTACACCTCGCCTTCGCGGACGTGCAGGTCGACGCCGTCGAGGGCGGTGACCGCACGGCCGGGTGAGCGGGGGGAACGATAGATCTTCGTCAGGCCCGAGGTGGTGATCACGTGGGTTTCCGTCACTGTCGAGTGCGCGGCGCGCAACGGGCGCCGGGCACGGGGCACTTCGTGGTGGGGGCCGCCGGGCGCGCCACGGGGCCGACGGGTGCCGTGGAAACGGCGTCGTCGGGGCGTGTGCGCGGGGCGGGTCGGTCCGGCGCGCGCGGGGGCGCGGCGGCGGACGTGAGCGGGCTCTCGCTTCGGGGCGCGAGGCGGTGGGTGCAGGGGCCCTCTAGCAGGCGCGCATTCGGCACATGCGAGAACACATGCAGCGAGCACCGGGCGTCCTGATCGCCTCGGTCGCAAGGGTGCGGGTGCTCGTCGTGCTCATGCGACGAGTAAAGCAGACGTATGGTGCTGACCGGTCACCGCTGTCCGGATAGTGGACACCGTCGGCGGTCCGCGGCGACACCGCGACCGTAACCGCGGGCGATGCGGGGGCGTGGATGCACGGAGCGTGGCGCGGGGGTCCGGTGCGGCGGGCGGGGGCGCCGTGCGGAGGTGCCGGACCGCCGTAATAGGGTCTCGGCATGCTTGATGCCCTGACGCTGGCGACCGGCGTCGCCGCGTTGCTGCTCGCCGCCTGGACCGGGTGGGCGGCCTACCGCGACCAGCCGACGAAGGACCGGCACTTCGTCGGGATGGCCGTCGTCACGCTGCTCGCCCTGGCCCAGTTGGTGGTCGGAGTCGTGCAGCTCGCGCGCGGCGAGAAGCCGGAGCAGGGCACGGCGATCTTCGTGGCGTATCTGCTGGGCGCCTTCGCGTGCGTCCCGGCGACGGCTTTCATGTCGCTGGCCGAGCGCACCCGCTGGGGCTCGGTGACGGTCGCCGCCGGCGGTGTGGTGCTGGCCGTGCTGGAGGTGCGGCTCTATGACATCTGGGGAGGCTGAGGTGACGGGCGCGCAGCCGAAGCCGGCCCGGCTGATCAGCGGGCCGGGCCTGCTGCTGGTCTGGCTGTACGGCGTGATGGTGGTCGGCGCGGTGTCGCGGTCGGTGTACCAGATCGCGACCGACTTCGACCGGGCACCGCTGGCCTACTCGCTGTCGGCGGTGGCCGGCGTGGTCTACGGCTTCATCACGTACTCGCTGGTCCGCGGCGGCGAGACGGCGCGCAGGGCGGCGCGGGTGTGCTGTGCCGCCGAGTTGGCGGGGGTGCTGGCCGTGGGCACCTGGACCCTGGTCGAGCCGTCGGCCTTCCCGGACGCGACGGTGTGGTCGGACTACGGCATGGGCTACCTGTTCATCCCGGTGCTGCTGCCGGTCTCCGCGCTGTACTGGCTGCGGAAGAGCGCCCGGCAGCAGGACGCCGGCTGAGGCAGGGGCCGCGCGGTGTCCGCGGTCCGGCCTCAGGCCGTGGCCGCGTACGTTCCGGCGGGCTTCTCCAGGACGATCATCGGGACTCCGTCGGCGCCCTGCTCGGTGCCGACCGTCTCGTAGCCCACACGGCGGTAGAGGCGCAGGCCGCTCTCGCTGCGGTGGCCGGTGTGCAGGCGGAAGCGGGTGGCGCCGCGCTCCCTGACGAGGGCGGACTCGGCCGCGCTCAGCAGCCGGGCCCCGATGCCGTGGCCCTGCAGGCGGGGGTGCACGCACAGCTTGCCGATGGCGGCGGCACCGTCCTCGGTGAGCCGGCCGCGGACCGAGCCGACGACCTCCTCCCCCAGCCGGGCCACGAAGACGCAGTCGGCGGCGACCTCCTCGCGGACCGAGTCGAGGGTCTGCACGAGCGGGTCGATGCGGTAGTTGCCGTACAGCGCGGCCTCGCTCTGGAAGCAGAGGTACTGCAGACGGAAGATCTGTTCGACGTCCCGCTCGGTCGCCGCCGAAATGGTCACACTCATGCCCATGTGTGCACGCCTCCCGCTCACTTGATCGCCTGACGTCCCTCACTCCTATCCCCGCAGTCCACCGACCGCAACCTCCGGTGCGAGCAAACGACGCAGACATGCCAGACATCTGGAACGTTCCGGCCCGAGTGAGCCCTGTGAGATACCCAACTCGCCCGCGATCTCCCGGTAGGTGAGGTCCCGCGGGGAGAGCAGCGCCTCCAGCAGCCGGGGGCAGCGACCGGGCAGGCGGCGCACCGCTTCCCGCAGGGCGTGCCGCCGGGCGGCGGCCAGGACGAGGTGCTCGGGGCCGCGCGCCTCGCCGTCGGCCGGCTCGGTCCCGTAGGCGTGTTCGCGGCTCGCGGCGCGGCGGGCACGGCGGACCTCGCAGCGCACCGCTCGGCGGAGCCAGCCGTGCGGGTCGGGCGGCGGGGCGCCGGCGGCGAGGCGCTCCAGGAGACGTAGCCAGACGGCCTGCTCCAGATCTCCGGGGTCGGCGCCGAGGGCGTGGGCCTCCGCCGACGCCTCGGCGGTCAGGAGCGGCCGCAGGGCGGCGACCAGGTCGTGGTTCATGTGCGCCACGACGCGTCCGCCCGGGCGGCCGGTTGCCCGGGCGGACGGCTGTCACTCCATCAAGGGGCGAGTGCGTACACCCGTTGACGGGGTCCTCACCGGCGAACGGGGAGCGGGGCATCCGCGTTCGCCGGTGAGGACGCCGTCGACGCCGGTCGCGAACTACGTGCGGCAAACGCCCCGGGGGCGGCTGCCGGCGCTCGGATGCGGCACGGCCGGCGGACCGTCGAGGACCAGGTCGGGGCGCTGAATGCCGCTCGACTCGACGGGTTGCGGGACGCACCCGATGTGCGTGGCGAGGGCGACCGCGAGTATCGTCCTCACCTGCACAGAGTCATACCGCTTCCCTTGACACCGGAGGGCCCGTTGTCCCGCTTCGCGATCATCAAGGCAGTGCTCGGCCCGGTCATGCGCCTGATGTTCCGCCCCCAGGTGGAGGGCGCGGAGCACATCCCGGGGGACGGTCCGGTCATCCTGGCCGGCAACCACGTCACCTTCATCGACTCGATGATCCTTCCCCTGGTCTGCGACCGTCAGGTCTTCTTCATCGGCAAGGACGAGTACGTCACCGGCAAGGGCCTCAAGGGCAGGCTCATGGCCTGGTTCTTCACCGGCGTCGGCATGATCCCGGTGGACCGCGACGGCGGCCGCGGCGGTGTGGCGGCCTTGATGACCGGACGCCGGGTACTGGACGAGGGCAGGGTCTTCGGCATCTACCCGGAGGGCACCCGCTCCCCCGACGGCCGGCTGTACCGGGGACGCACCGGCATCGCCCGGCTCACGCTGATGACGGGCGCGCCGGTGGTGCCGTTCGCCATGATCGGCACCGACCGGATCCAGCCGGGCGGCTCGGGAATGCCCCGGCCGCACCGGGTCAGGGTCCGCTTCGGCGAGGCGATGGAGTTCTCCCGGTACGACGGAATGGACCGCGACCGGTACGTGCTGCGCGCCGTCACCGACTCGGTGATGACAGAGGTGATGCGGCTGTCCGGTCAGGAGTACGTGGACGTCTACGCGAGCAAGGCGAAGGAAGCCGCCTAGCTGGAGGCAGCGGCTCCACCGGACGGCGCGAGCTGCTTGAGTGAAGAAGACGACGGGGCGCCGCCCTCGCAGCGCCCAGGGACCGGGCGGCCGCGGGCGGCGCCGCGGGCGCCTCAGCCGGCCTCGTCCAGCCGGCGGCCGGCAAGCATGCGCCAGGCCGCGGCCGCCGTCGCCAGCAGCACCGCGGCGCCCACACCCGAGGCGAGGGTCAGGCCGTGCACGAAGGCGCCGCGGGCCGCGGACAGCAGCGTCTGCGCGGTCTCCGCGGGCAGTGTCCTCGCCGCCTCCACGGCCCCGCCCAGCGACTCCTGCGCCCCGGCCGGGACGCCGGGCGGGGCGGCGAAGCCCCGGTAGACACCGGTGACGATCGAGCCGAGCAGGGCGATGCCCAGGGCGGCGCCCAGTTCGTAGGCGGTCTCCGACACCGCCGAGGCGGCACCCGCCTGCTCCTTCGGCACGGAGGAGAGGATGACGTCGGCGGTGACGGTGAAGGAGAGACCGGCGCCGGCGCCGACCACCAGCAGGGCGGTGCCCAGGAGCGGGTAGCCGGTCGTGGCGTCGATCGTGGCCAGGGCGGCCAGCGCCAGGCCCACCGCCGCCAGACCGCCGGCGACCATCGCCCGCACCGAGAAGCGCCGGGCCGCCCGGCCGGCGACCAGACCGGCCGCCACCGCGCCCACCGCGGCGGGCAGTTCGGCCAGGCCCGCCTCGAAAGGGCTCCGCCCCTGCACGAGTTGCAGGTACTGGGAGAGGAAGAACACCAGACCGGAGAGGCCGAGCACGGTCAGCAGGTCGGCCAGGACGGCGCCGCTGAAGCCGCGGTCGCGGAACAGCCGCATGTCGAGCAGCGGTGCGGGCATCGTGAGCTGGCGGCGCACGAAGCCGTACAGTGCGGCCGCGCCGAGCAGGCCGGTGGCGGCGACGGGCCAGGTGAACCCGTGTGCCGCGGCCTCCTTCACCGCGTACACGACGCCGACCATGCCGACCAGCGACGCCAGGACGCTGACGGTGTCCCAGGGGCCGGGGTCGGGGTTGCGGGACTCGGGCAGCAGCCGGATGCCGACGAGTACGAGCACCGCCATCACGGGCAGGTTGATCAGGAAGACCGAGCCCCACCAGAAGTGCTCCAGCAGGAACCCGCCCGCGATCGGCCCGACGGCCGTGCCGGCGGAGGCGGCGGCGCCCCAGACCCCGACGGCGAGACTGCGTTCGCGGGGGTCGTGGAAGAGGTTGCGGATCAGCGCGAGCGTGGCCGGCATCAGGGTCGCGCCGGCGACACCGAGCAGCGCCCGGGCCGTGATCATCATCTCGGGGCTGGTGGCGTACGCGTTGAGGACGGACATCGCGCCGAACGCCGTCGCGCCGACGAGCAGGATGCGCTTGCGGCCGATGCGGTCGCCGAGGCTGCCCATGGAGACGAGCAGCCCGGCGATGACGAAGGAGTAGATGTCTCCGATCCAGAGCAGTTGGGTGCCGGACGGCTTCAGGTCCTCGCTGATGTACGGGGTGGCCAGGCCCAGGACGGTCGCGTCCACGGCCACCAGCAGCACGGCGAGCACGAGCACGCAGAGCGCGAGCCAGCGGCCGGGCCGCCGCACCGCCTCCGCCGTCGCCGCCGGCTGCAGGATGCTGGTCATGATTCCTCTCTTCGGGGTATGTCGGTGCGCCGTGCGCCGCCGAGCAGCAGCTCGACGATCATGTGGGTGAAGTCCTTCGGGGCCACCCGGCCTTCCGCCACGACCCAGGCTCCGGAGGCCAGCAGTCCGTAGAGGGCCTCCGTCAGCCAGGCTGGAGTGAGGTCGATGCGGAACTCGCCGTCGGCCTGGCCGCGCCGGAAGAGCGCGGCCACCCGGTCGTCGATGCGCGCCCAGCCCTCGTTCTGCGCTTCGCCCTCGAAGAGCTGGTTCTCGGTGTAGAGGAAGGCGAGGAGCCCGGCCGCGGGCTCGATGGCGGCCACGAGGCGGCGCACCGCCTCGCCGGCGGGGCCGTCCTCCGGACGGGCGGCGTCCAGCGCGGTCTCGCACTCGGCGATGCCGAGCTCCTCCAGGGCGCGCACCAGAGCGTCGCGTCCGGCGAAGTGGCGGTGGAGGGTGGCCCGGCTGATGCCGGCGGCCCTGGCGACCTCGTCCATGGTGGCGGTGGACTTGCGGGTCAGCAGGGTCGCGGCGGTGCGCAGCACGTGATCACGATCGACAGCCATGAGACAAGGATAGCCCACATGAGACATGAATGTCTCACATGGAACGTGAGGCTCTCACGACTCGACCGGCCGGCCCGCCGTCGGCGCGGGGTTGCGTCCGCGCCCACCGAGGGGCCCGAACGCCGGAGGCGCCGCTGCCGGGAGGAGGCAGCGGCGCCGGGGGGAGGAGGGAGGCGAGCGGGGGAGGGTCAGTGCCAGGGGAGCCGCGCGCGCTGCTTCCAGTAGGCCTGCGGTTCCTCGGCGAGCTTCTCCAGCCGGGCCAGCCGGCCGTCGTCCAGGTCGACGGCCGCGGCGTGCAGGTTGGAGGCCAGCTGGGAGGTGGTCGCCGCGCCGGAGAGCACCACCCCGGCCCAGGGCCGGCGCAGGATCAGGGCGAGGGCGACCGCGTCGCAGCCGAGGGACACCTCCGCGGCGACGGCCCGCAGGGCCTCCGGCGCGTGCGGGCCCGCCAGTCGGCCGTTCGCCATGCCCTCCTTGACGATCACGGTGAGGCCGGCCTCGTGCGCCTCGGCGAGGGCGGGGCCCGCCGAGGTCTCCAGGGCGTTGTAGGTGGACTGGACGGTGCGGAACAGCGGCTCACCGCCGACCGTGACGGCGAGCGCGGCACGGATGGCGTCGGCCTGGGCGGGACCGCTGGTGGAGAAGCCGACGGTGAGGCCCTGTTCGGCCGCCTCGGCCAGCTTCGCGTGGAGCGACCTGTCGGTG
This sequence comes from Streptomyces sp. MS06, assembly GCF_047200655.1. Taxonomy (NCBI): domain Bacteria; kingdom Bacillati; phylum Actinomycetota; class Actinomycetes; order Kitasatosporales; family Streptomycetaceae; genus Streptomyces; species Streptomyces sp. MS06. Next base: position 22,524 of record NZ_JBJZOJ010000058.1, on the reverse strand, counting down.
AGGGCCGGGCTGTCCGGTGTCACCGAGTGGATCTGGTAGAGGTCCAGCCGGTCGCCGAGCAGGGCGGCGGTCTCCGCGCGCTGCCGCTCGTAGGTGGCGGCCGTGTGGTCCTTGACCTCGTGCTGCTCGGCGTCGGTCGACCAGTCCGCGGTGTAGGTGTAGCCCCATTTGCTGCCGACGACGAGGTCGTCGACGTCGGGGCGGGCGTTCAGCCAGTCGGCCAGGAACTCCTCGGCACGGCCGTAGGAGCGGGCCGTGTCGACGTAGCGCACGCCCTGCGCGTAGGCGGCGTCCAGCAGTGCGTGCGTGCGTGCCCGCAGGGCGTCGACGGTGCGCTCGGCCGGGAGGTCCGCCTGCCGGCCGAGGTTGATGTAGCCCGGGCGGCCGACGGCGGCGAGACCGAGTCCGAGGTGCGCGGTGGGCGTGGTGGCGGTGGCCAGTCGACTGAACGGCATGGCGGCTCCCTGCACGGTCGGGGCATCGGACCGGCCTCAATCTACCGACGGCCGGGCCGCCCGGCCCGGGGCGGCGCAGCCCGGCGGGCCCCGGGTGGCCGACCCCGACCCGGGGGTGGCGCAGCCCGGAGGCCGCGGGGCGGCGGACCCCGGCCCGGGGGTGGCGGAGCCCGGCGGGCCCGACTGGAGGATCGGGACCCCGGGGAGGGGACCCCGAGGATCGGGACCCCGGGGAGGGGACCCCGGGGAGGGGACCCCGGGGAGGGGACCCCGAGGATCGGGACCCCGAGGAGGGGACCCCGGGGGGCGGAACGGCCCCCGGTTCCTCGCGGACGCGCGTCGGCACACGGGCGCCGGGACGCGGGGCGACACGCGGGCCGGCACACGGGCCGTCGGCGGGCGGGGACCGCGGGACCCACGGGACCGTCGGGCGCCCCCCGGGCCCATGAGACGGGACCGGCTCAGCCCCGTTCGGCGGAGGCCCACCGGCGCTGCGCCGCGAGGTCCTCCTTCACCTCGGCGAGCTGGACGGCGACCGCGGCGGGCGCCGTGCCGCCGCGGCCGTCGCGGGAGGCCAGGGCGCCGGGGACGTTGAGTACCGAGCGCACCTCGGGGGTGAGGTGCGGCGAGATCGCGGCGAACTGCTCGTCCGTCAGGCCGTCCAGCTCCTTGCCCTCGGCCTCGGCCTCCTTGACGCATGCGCCGGCCACCTCGTGCGCGACGCGGAACGGCACCCCGCGCCTCACCAGCCACTCGGCGATGTCGGTGGCGAGCGAGAAGCCCGCCGGGGCCAGCTCCGCCATGCGCTCGCGGTGGACGGTGAGGGTGGCCATCATGCCGGTGAAGGCCGGGAGCAGGACCTCCAGCTGGTCGCAGGAGTCGAAGACCGGCTCCTTGTCCTCCTGCAGGTCGCGGTTGTACGCGAGCGGCAGGGCCTTGAGGGTGGCCAGCAGGCCGGTGAGGTTGCCGATCAGGCGGCCGGACTTGCCGCGGGCCAGCTCCGCGATGTCCGGGTTCTTCTTCTGCGGCATGATCGAGGAACCGGTGGAGAAGGCGTCGTGCAGGGTCACGAAGGAGAACTCCTTCGTGTTCCAGATGATGACCTCCTCGGCGATCCGGGAGAGGTTGACGCCGATCATGGCGGTGACGAAGGCGAACTCGGCGACGAAGTCACGGGATGCCGTGCCGTCGATGGAGTTGGCCGCGCTGCCGTGCTCGAAGCCGAGGTCCCGTGCCACCGCCTCGGGGTCCAGTCCGAGGGAGGACCCGGCGAGCGCGCCGGAGCCGTACGGCGAGACGGCCGTGCGCGCGTCCCACTGGCGCAGGCGTTCGGCGTCCCGGGACAGCGACTGCACGTGCGCGAGGACATGGTGGGCGAAGAGCACCGGCTGGGCGTGCTGGAGGTGCGTGCGGCCGGGCATCGCCACGTCCGGGTGCGCCTCGGCGAGACCGACCAGCGCCTCCTGCAGGTCGGTGAGCAGGCCGCCGATGATCCTCGCGTGGTCCCGCAGGTACATCCGGAACAGCGTGGCGACCTGGTCGTTCCTGGAGCGCCCGGCGCGCAGCTTGCCGCCGAGGTCGGGGCCGAGACGCTCCAGCAGGCCGCGCTCCAGTGCGGTGTGCACGTCCTCGTCTGCGATCGTGCCGGTGAAGGAGCCGTCGGCGACGTCCGCCTCCAGCCGGTCCAGTCCGGCGATCATGCGGTGCAGCTCGTCCTCGGTGAGGAGGCCCGCCCGGTGCAGCACGCGTGCGTGGGCCCGGGAACCCGCGATGTCGTAGGGGGCGAGGCGCCAGTCGAAGTGGACGGACGCGGACAGCTTGGCCAGGGCCTCGGCGGGACCGTCGGCGAACCGGCCGCCCCAGAGCCGTACGTCACCACTGCTGCTGCTCACTTGCGCCGCTCCTCACGCCGTCTCCACTATCTTGCATGAGTATGCGGAAGCTTGCATGATTCGTCAATCTCACCTTCCGGAGCCCGGCACTCGAATTGGTTAGACAGGCGAAGCATTCTCCCGGATACTCCCCTCCGTGGGAAAAACGCACGCGCGCATAGACGGCAGGCTCCGCACCTTCATCGAGGAGCAGCCCCTCTTCTTCACGGCGACCGCGCCGCTCGCCGGCGACGGCACCGTCAACCTCTCGCCCAAGGGGCTCAAGGGCTGCCTGGCGGTGCTCGACGACCTCACGGTGGCCTACCTGGACTTCGCCGGATCCAACGCCGAGACCATCTCCCACCTGCGGGAGAACGGCCGGATCACCCTGATGTGGTGCGCCTTCCAGGGTCCGCCGAACATCGTGCGCGTGCACGGCCGCGGGGAACCGGTCCTGCGGGACGACCCGCGCTTCCCCGGGCTGCTGGCCCGCTTCCCCGACATCGACCCGGCGCAGCACGGCCTGCGCGCGGTCATCGTGGTGCGCGCCGAGCTGATCCGCGACACCTGCGGCTACGCCGTGCCCTTCATGACCTACGACGAGGACCGCGATCTGCACGCCAGGCGGTTCGCCCGGGAGGACGACACCTCGCTCAGCCGCTACTTCGAGGGCAAGGAGCACATCGCGACGAGCATCGACGGGCTGCCCGGACTGCCCCTCCCGCTGCCCCCGACCCCGCCGGCCGGGTAGCGCGCCGCAGCCGGCCGCCGGACGGCGCCCCGGAACCGCACGCAACTGCTCGGCACCGCACGCCGCCGCACGGGACCACGGGCACCACGGGGCAGGAGGGCCCGCGGCCCGGCGGCACCGCACCGTTCACCCGGTGCTCAGCCGGACGGTGAACGTCGTCGACCCGGGACGGCTGTCCAGCGCCACGGTGCCGCCGTGCGCCTCCGCCACGGCCGCGACGATGGCCAGGCCCAGCCCGGCGCCACCGCCGCCGGCCTCGCTGCGACGGCGGTGCTCGGCCCGGGTGAAGCGCTCGAACACGCCGGGCTGGACATCGGCCGGGATGCCGGGGCCGTCGTCGTGGACGCGCAGCACCGCCGCACCGGCCCCGGTCTCCAGGGCGACCGTCACCTCGGTGCCCGCGGGCGTGTGCAACCGGGCGTTGGCCAGCAGGTTGGCCAGCACCTGCGTCAGCCGGTGGGCGTCGCCGGGCACGATGACCGGGTCCTCCGGCAGCTCCAGCGTCCAGCGGTGCCCGGGGCCGGCCGCGCGCGCGTCCGCGACGGCGTCCAGGACCAGCCGGGTCAGGTCCACCGGCCCGCGCTCCAGCGGCCGGCCCGCGTCCAGCCGGGCCAGCAGCAGCATCTCGTCGACCATCTCGCCCATCCGGGACGACTCCGCCTCGATCCGCTCCAGCGCCCGGGTGACCTCCGGCGGCACCGGCCCCGGGTGCAGCAGCGCCAGCTCCGCGTGCCCGCGCACCGAGGCCACCGGGGTGCGCAGCTCGTGGCTGGCGTCGGCGGCGAAGCTGCGCAGCCGCTCCTCGCTGGCGTGCCGCTTGGTGAGCGCGTTCTCGACATGGCCGAGCATCCGGTTGAAGGCGGCGGCCACCCTGCCCACCTCACTGCGCGGATCGGCCTCCGGCGCCCGCGGCGGCAGCGCGACCTCCCCGCTGGCCAGCGGCAGCTCGCTCACCCGGGTGGCGGTCGCGGCGACCCGGCTCAGCGGGCGCAGCGACCAGCGCACCCACAACGCCCCGGCCACACCGGTCGCGACGAGCGCGATCCCGAAGACGACCCCGGACACCAGCTCCAGCCGGTGCACCGCGGCCTCCACGGGCTCCAGCGGCAGCCCGGTGATCAGCACGTCGCCGTCCAGCCCGCGGCTGGCCAGCACCCGGTAGCTGTCCAGGGAGGACAGTTCCACGCTGTGTCCCCGGCCGTCGACCGGGACCGCGGCGAGCAGCCGCCGGTCGCGGGGCGTCAGCGTGACGACGAGGTCCGCGGTCGCGTCCCCGGAGCGCACCACCGCCGCGTCGGTGACCGCGCCGCCGACCAGCCGCGCGCCGAAGGTGCCCGTGGCCTGCCGCCGGGTGTCCAGGTGCTCGTCCCCGTCGTGGTCGTCGGGCACCGACCCGCGGTGCTCCAGACTCGCCGGGAACCGGGTCCCCACCTGGGCGAGCTGCTCGTCCAGGCGGCGGGTGAGGAAGCCGTTCAACTCGAACACGGCGGCCAGGCCGACGGCGGCGCAGCTCACCGCCAGGAGTACCACCAGGCCGGCGGTGAGCCGGGCGCGCAGGCTGCGCACCCGCGGCAGCCGCACCGCGAACCGCTTCACCGGGCCACCGGCTTGAGGACGTACCCGGCGCCGCGCACGGTGTGGATCATCGGCTCCCGGCCGGCGTCGACCTTCTTGCGCAGGTAGGAGATGTACAGCTCGACGACGTGGGCCCGGCCGCCGAAGTCGTAGGACCAGACCCGGTCGAGTATCTGCGCCTTGCTGAGCACCCGGCGCGGGTTGCGCATCAGGAAGCGGAGCAGTTCGAACTCGGTGGGCGACAGCTCGATCAGCTCGCCGCCCCGGGACACCTCCCGGGCCTCCTCGTCCATGACCAGGTCGCCGACGATGAGCCGGGGCCCCTCCTCCTGCTGGCGGGCCATGCCGGCGCGGCGCAGCAGTCCGCGCAGCCGGGCCACCACCTCCTCCAGGCTGAACGGTTTGGTGACGTAGTCGTCGCCGCCCGCGGTGATACCCGCGATGCGGTCCTCGACCGCGTCGCGCGCGGTGAGGAACAGCACGCACACGTCCGGCGTCACCTCGTGCAGGGCGCGCAGCACGGCGAAGCCGTCGGTGTCGGGGAGCATCACGTCCAGCACGACCGCGTCCGGCCGGAGTTCGTCGGCCGTGGCGACGGCTTCGGCCCCGTCGCCGGCCGTGCGCACCTCCCAGCCCTCGTAGCGCAGCGCGCCGGACAGCACCTCGGCGAGATCGGGGTCGTCGTCGACGACGAGGACGCGCAGCGGGGTGCCGTCGGGCCGGGTGAGGGCGGGGCGGCCGGAGCGAGTGGTGTTCATGGCAGTTCCCAGCATCCACCCTCCGCAGGGTGAAACGACTCTGAGAACACTCAGAGTTTCCTCTGAGTCCGTGCCGGAGCCGCCTTCTCAGAGGTCTCTGAGAGGTTCGGCCCGCACAGTGGCGTCCGTGACGGCGAAAGGACACACGCGATGACCACCGTGTACGAGCAGCGGACGGCGTCCCGGGCGGCCCCGGCCGCCCGTCCCACCCACGCCGCCCCCCTGCTGGCCCTGCTGTGGGCCGGCGCCGCGGCCGTGATCGCCCTGTGGTGGTCCGGCACCGGCTCCGTGGTCGGCGCGGCGGGCTGGCTCACGGGCGCGGGCCGGATCACCGGACTGCTCAGCGGCTACTCCTGCGCGGTGCTCGTGGGCCTGATGGCCCGGGTGCCGCTGCTGGAGCGGCGGATCGGCTCGGACCGGGTCGCCCGCTGGCACGCCATGGCCGGCCGCTACACGATCTCCCTGCTGGTGGCGCACGTGGTGCTGATCCTGGCGGGCTACGCGGCGCAGGACCGGCAGTCGCTCTGGCACGAGACGGTCACCGTCGTCCTGGACTACCCGGAGATGCTCAAGGCCACCGCCGGCACGCTGATCCTCCTCACGGTCGGCATCATCTCGGCGCGGGCCGTGCGCCGCCGCACCGGATACGAGTTCTGGTACTACGTCCACCTCCTCACCTACGCCGCCGTCTTCCTCGCCTTCGGCCACCAGCTCGCGCTGGGCAACGACTTCGTAGGCAACGCGGCGGCCACCGCCGCCTGGTACGCGCTGTACCTCGGTGTGGCGGCGCTGGCGGTGTGGTTCCGCGTCCTGGTGCCGGTGCGGCTGAACCTGCGGCACCGGCTGCGGGTGGAGTCCGTGCACCTGGAGGCGCCCGGCGTCTACTCGGTCGTCATGGTGGGACGGCGCCTCGACGAGCTCGACGCCCGGCCGGGTCAGTTCTTCCGCTGGCGCTTCCTCGGTGCCGGGTTGGGCTGGACGTCCACGCCGTACTCCCTGTCGGCGCCGCCGCGGCCCGACCGGATGCGGATCACCGTCAAGTCCCTCGGCGGCCACAGTGCGGCCGTGGCGCGGCTGCGGCCGGGCACCCCGGTGTGGGCGGAGGGCCCCTACGGTGCCCTCACCGCCGACCGGCGCACCGCGCGCAAGGCCCTGCTGATCGCCGGCGGGGTCGGCATCACACCGATGCGGGCGCTGTTCGAGACGCTGCCCGGTGAGGTGACCCTGCTGTACCGGGCGCGGAACAGGCAGGACCTCGCACTGGGCGGGGAGCTGGAGGCCGTCGCGCGCTGGCGCGGCGCGCGGGTGCTGTACGCGCTCAACGGCCCGCACGGCGCCCGCCCCGATCTGAGCGCCGCCGCCCTGCGCTCCCGGGTGCCCGATCTCGCCGGGCACGACGTCTACCTGTGCGGTCCGCACGGCTTCGCCCAGGAGGTGTACGCGCAGCTGCGCGCCGCCGGGGTGCCGGACCGCCGCATCCACCACGAGTCGTTCGAGCTGTGAGGCCTGTGACGTGCACGCTTTGAGGAAGACCCGTCCGCTGCGCCGCATCGTGCTGGCGAGCGCCGCCACCGTCTCGGGTGTGGTGCTGCTGCTGTCGATGAAACCGCACACCACCCCCGGCCCGGCCGTCGCGGCCCCCGCGCCGACCAGCACCAGCAGCAGCGCCGGAACCGGCACCGACGGCACCGGATCCACCGGCACCTCGGGAGACTCCGGCACCTCGGGAGACTCCGGCACCTCGGGAGACTCCGGCACCTCGGGAGGTTCCGGTACCTCGGGAGACTCCGGCATGTCCGGTGACACGGGGGGCTCCGGGAAGACGACCGGCACGAAGACCGTGACCGGCGAGACCGCCGACACCCGGTGGGGCCCCGTGCAGGTGCGCGTCACGGTGCAGGACGGCAAGCTGACCGACGTCAGCGCGGTCGTCTACCCGACGGGGAACCGGCGCGACCAGGAGATCAGCAGCTACGCGATCCCCCAGCTGCGCAGGGAGGCGCTGGCCGCGCAGAGCGCGGACATCGACACCGTGTCGGGGGCGAGCTACACGAGTGACGGTTACCGTCGGTCACTGCAGTCGGCCCTGGACTCGGCGGGGCTCTGAACGCTCGGCCGGCGGCGGCCGTATGAGGGGGCCAAGGGTCCCGTCCCCACGGAGGAACCGTGACCACCACGCTCGCCGGCGGCCGTGCCGCCCGCCGCCAGACGATGCGCCGCATCCGGCCGCGCCGCTCCCCCGCCGTCCCGCTGCAGGCCGCCGTCCTCGCGGGCGCGGCCGCGGTGCTCTGGCTGTGGTGGCACGACACTCCGACCGTCACGGACGACACCGGCCGGATCCTGAACGCCGGGCGCATCACCGGCCTGCTCGCCGGCTACCTGATGGCGCTGGTCGTCCTCCAGATGGCCCGGGTGCCCGCGCTGGAGCGCCGGGTGGGCTCCGACCGGGTGGCCCGCTGGCACGCGATGAGCGGCCGCTACACCCTCTGCCTGGTACTCGCCCACGTCGTGCTCACCATGTGGGGCTACGCGCGCCAGTCCGGACGGTCCCTCGCCGGCATCGTGCAGCAGACGATCGACTCCGTGAACGGACTGCCGGACCTGGGCAAGGCCGCCGCGGGCACCGGGCTGCTGCTGCTCGTCGGGCTGGTCTCGGTCGGCGCGGTGCGCCGCCGGATCCCCTACGACGCCTGGTACCACGTGCACCTGCTGACCTACGCGGCGGTGTTCCTGACCTTCTGGCACCAGCTCAGCACCGGCAACGACTTCGCCGTCGAGCCCGTGGCGAGGACCTTCTGGTACGCGCTCTACGGAACCGTCACCGCGCTGGTGCTCTGGTACCGCGTGCTGACCCCGGTCCGCCTGAACCTGCGCCACCGCATGCGGGTGGAGGCGGTCGTGGAGGAGACGCCCGGCATCGTGTCGGTGCTGATCGGCGGGCGGCGGCTGCACCGGATGGGCGCCCAGGCCGGACAGTTCTTCCGCTGGCGCTTCCTGGCGCCGGGGATGCGGTTCAGCTCCCACCCGTACTCGCTGTCCGCGGCGCCCCGCCCGGACCTGCTGCGGATCACCGTGAAGGCGATCGGCGACCACAGCGGCCGCCTGCGGGATCTGGAGCCCGGCACGAAGGTGTGGGCGGAGGGCCCCTACGGTGCGCTGACCGCGCAGCGCCGCAGCCGCGGCAAGGTGCTGCTGGTGGCCGGCGGGGTCGGCATCACCCCGATGCGGGCGCTGTTCGAGACGCTGCCGGCCGCCGCCGGGGACCTGACGCTGCTGTACCGGGCCACCACCACTCAGGACCTGGCGCTCTGGGACGAGCTGGCCCGGATCGCCGACGAGCGCGGGGCGCGGCTGATGTACGCGATCAACGGCCCGGACGGGGCGCGCCCGGACATCTCCGCGGAACGGCTGCGGGACAAGGTGCCGGACATCGGCGAGCATGATGTCTTCCTGTGCGGGCCGCCCGGCTTCGCGCAGTCCGTGTACGAGGCACTGCGCGGCGCGGGAGTCCCCGCCCGCCGCATCCATCACGAGTCGTTCGCGATGTGAGCGACGGACACGAGGATCACGGGAGCTGTCACAGCGATGAGGAACAACCATCCCCTGCGGCGGATCGTGCTGACGACCGCGGCCACCGTGTCCGGGGTCGTACTGCTGCTGTCGTTGAAACCGACCTCCGGGCCGCAGCCCGCCGCCCAGGCGGCCGGCGGCGCGGCACCGCCGCCGACCGCGGCGGCCTCCGCACCGGCCGGCGGCGGTGCTCAGGCGGCCGGCGGCACCACCGTCACCGGCGACGCGGTGCGGACCCAGTACGGAGCCGTGCAGGTCCGGCTGACGATGAGCGGCGACCGGATCGTCCGGGCGCAGGCGGTGCGGGCGCCGAGCGGCGGGCACAGCGACGAGGTCACCGCCATGGCGGTGCCGCGGCTCAACCAGGAGGTGGTGGCCGCCCAGGGCGCCGGCATCGACGCGGTGTCGGGGGCCACGTACACCAGCGACGGCTACCGGCGGTCGCTGCAGTCGGCGCTGGACCGGGCCGGTGGCTGAGCCGGTGCCGGGATCCGCGGAGGCTCCCGCCGCGGTGCGCCGGGCGGAGGAGGTCATGGGGACGGTCTTCTCCTTCGACGCCCGCGGCGGGGATCACGAGGCGGTGCGTGCCGCGCTCGACGAGGCGGTGGCGGAACTGCACCGGGTCGACGAGGTGTTCAGCACCTACCGGCAGGACAGCCAGGTCTCCCGGCTTGCGGGCGGGGAACTGGACCTGGCGGCGTGCGACCCCGAGGTCGCCGAGGTGCTGGAGCTGGGCGCGGAGGCGGAACGGGTCAGCGACGGCTGGTTCAGCACGCGCTACCGCGGTCGCCTGGACCCCACCGGGGTGGTCAAGGGCTGGGCGGTCGAGCGGGCGGCCCGGCGGCTGGCGGAGGCCGGGGTGCGCGGGGTCAGCGTCAACGGGGGCGGGGACGTCCAGATGGTCGGGGCACCGGGCCCGCAGCGGTCCTGGCGGGTCGGGATCGCCGACCCGCTGCGGCCGGGCGGACTGGCCGCGGTGATCTCGGCGGCGGGCGTGGACCGCCTGGCGGTGGCCACCTCCGGTACGGCGGAGCGCGGCGCGCACATCGTCGACCCCCGCACGGGCCGCTCCGCGGTGACGGACCTGGTGGCGGTCACCGTGGTGGGGCCGTCGCTGACCTGGGTGGACTGCTGGGCGACGGCGGCGTTCGCGATGGGGTCGCGGGCCGGGCTGGCCTGGTTGGAGTCGCTGCCCGAGGTGGAGGGGCTGCTGATCACCGCGGGGGACGAGGTGCGGTGCACGGGCGGTCTCGCCGCCCGGCTGGGCTGATGCGGCGGGCCCGGCGGGGACCGCGACGGACGCCCGCGCGACGGACGCCCGCGCGGCGGGCCCGCGGGGCGGGCCGGACGGCGGGCCGCGCGTCCGGGCCGGACCCGCTCCCCGCGCGGCCCGGTCCCGGGTTCCTCACTGACCGTTCTGCGCCAGCCGCAGCAGGTGGTCGGCGAGCGCCTGGCCCCCGGTGGGGTTGCGGCTGATCAGCAGCAGGGTGTCGTCGCCGGCGATGGTGCCGAGGATGTCGTGCAGCTCGGCCTGGTCGATCGCCGACGCCAGGAACTGCGCCGCCCCGGGCGGGGTGCGCAGGACCACGAGGTTCGCGGACGCCTCCGCGGAGATCAGCAGCTCCTGCGAGAGGCGCCGCATCCGCTCCTCCTTGGCCGACTCCCCCAGCGGCGCGCGCGGGGTGCGGAACCCGCCCTCGCTCGGCACCGCGTAGATGAGGTCGCCCTCGGTGTTGCGGATCTTCACCGCGTTCAGCTCGTCCAGGTCCCGGGAGAGCGTCGCCTGGGTGACGCTCAGTCCGTCGTCGGCCAGCAGCTTCGCCAACTGGCTCTGGGAGCGGACGGGTTGCCGGTTGAGGATGTCCACGATCCGGCGGTGGCGGGCGGTGCGGGTCTGCGGCACGGCGGGCCCGGCGGCCTCCTGCTGCCCGTGGTCCTGCGACTGGCTCATCGTCGTCTCAATCTCCGGATCGTCCGTCCCCGTGACATGCGTCGAGGATGCCGGGCAGTGACCCGAGGAAGGCGTCCACCTCGTCGTCGCGGAGATTCAGCGCGGGCATCAGCCGTACGACGTCGGGGGCGGGCGCGTTCACCAGGAGTCCGGCCTCCTGAGCCGCCTGCTGCACCTGCGGTGCGAGCGGCTCGGTGAGCACGATACCGAGGAGCAGGCCGGCGCCCCGGACGTGCCCGACCAACGGGTGGCCCAGCGACGCGATTCCCTCCCGGATCCGCTCGCCCTGCCGCTTGGTGTTCTCCAGCAGTCCCTCGTCCGCGATGGTGTCGAGGACGGCGAGGCCGGCTGCGCAGGCGACCGGGTTGCCGCCGAAGGTGGTGCCGTGCTGGCCGGGCTGCAGCAGGTCGGCGGTCCGGCCGAAGGCGACGGCCGCGCCGAGCGGCAGTCCGCCGCCGAGCTGCTTGGCGAGGGTGACGACGTCCGGCAGGACGCCTTCGTGCGCCTGGTAGGCGAACCAGTGGCCGGTGCGGCCGACACCGGTCTGCACCTCGTCGAGGACGAGGAGTGCCCCGGTCGCCGCGGTGATCGCACGCGCCGCCTTCAGATAGCCGGGAGGGGGCACCACGACCCCGTTCTCGCCCTGGATCGGTTCGATGACCACCAGGGCGGTCTCGTCCGTCACCGCGGCGGCCAGCGCCTGCGCGTCACCGTACGGCACGTGCGTGACGTCGCCCGGCAGGGGCCGGAAGGGGGCCTGCTTGGCGGGCTGCCCGGTGAGGGCGAGGGCGCCCATGGTGCGGCCGTGGAAGCCGCCCGTGGTGGCGACCATGCGGGTCCGCCCGGTCAGCCGGCCGATCTTGAAGGCGGCTTCGTTGGCTTCGGCACCGGAGTTGCACAGGAAGACGCGGCCCTCCCGGCCGAACAGCTGCAGCAGCCGTTCGGCGAGGGCGATGGTCGGTTCGGCCATGAAGAGGTTGGAGACGTGGCCGAGGGAACGGATCTGCCGGCTGACGGCCTCGGCGACCGCCGGGTGGGCGTGGCCGAGCGCGTTGGTCGCGATGCCGCCGACGTAGTCGAGGTACGCCCGCCCGCCGGCGTCCCACACCCGGGAGCCCTCGCCGCGCACCAGGGGCAGCCGGGGAGTGCCGTAGTTGTTCATCAGGGCGGCCTGCCACCGCTCCGTCAGGTCCTGGTTGGTCTCGTCGCTCACGACTCCCCCTCGGTGTCCTCGTCGGGCACGACCATGGTGCCGATGCCCTCGTCGGTGAAGATCTCCAGCAGGATCGAGTGCTGGACCCGGCCGTCGATGACGCGGGCGGTGCGCACGCCGTTGCGGACGGCGTGCAGGCAGCCCCGCATCTTCGGCACCATGCCGGAGCTGAGGTCCGGCAGCAGCTTCTCCAGTTGGGAAGCGGTGAGGCGGCTGATCACCTCGTCGGAGTGCGGCCAGTCCTCGTACAGGCCCTCGACGTCGGTGAGGACCATCAGGGTCTCGGCGCCGAGCGCCGCCGCGAGGGCGGCCGCCGCCGTGTCGGCGTTGACGTTGTAGACGTGGCCGTCGTCCTGGGAGCGGGCGACGGAGGAGACGACCGGGATGCGTCCGTCGGCCAGCAGCGCCGAGATCGCTCCGGTGTCGATGCGGGTGATCTCGCCGACCCGGCCGATGTCGACCGGTTCGCCGTCGATCTCGGGCCGGTGCCGGGTGGCGGTGATGGTGTGCGCGTCCTCGCCGGTCAGGCCGACGGCCAGCGGACCGTGCTGGTTGAGCAGGCCGACCAGCTCGCGCTGCACCTGCCCGGCCAGCACCATGCGCACGACGTCCATGGCGTCCTCGGTGGTGACCCGCAGTCCGGCCCGGAACTCGCTGACGATGCCGTGCCGGTCGAGGGCGGCGCTGATCTGGGGGCCGCCGCCGTGCACGACGACCGGCTTGAGGCCGGCGTGGTGGAGGAAGACCACGTCCTGTGCGAACGCGGCCTTCAGCTCCTCGTCGACCATGGCGTTGCCGCCGAACTTGATGACGACGGTCCTGCCGTTGTGGCGGACCAGCCAGGGCAGCGCCTCGATGAGCGTCTCGGCCTTGGGCAGGGCGGTGTGCTTGCGGGTGCTCATGAGGCGTAGGCGCTGTTCTCGTGGACGTAGTCGGCGGTCAGGTCGTTGGTCCAGATGGTGGCGGTGTCGTGGCCGGCGGCGAGGTCGGCGACGATGTGGATCTCGCGGTACCGCATGTCGACCCGGTCCCGGTCCTCGCCGACGGAGCCGTTCCTGCACACCCACACGCCGTTGATGGCGACGTTCAGCCGGTCCGGTTCGAAGGCGGCGGAGGTGGTGCCGATCGCGGACAGCACGCGGCCCCAGTTGGGGTCCTCGCCGTGCAGGGCGCACTTGAGGAGGTTGTTGCGGGCGATCGACCGGCCCACCTCGACGGCGTCGTCCTCGGTGGCCGCGTTCACCACCTCGATCCGGATGTCCTTGCTGGCGCCCTCGGCGTCCCCGACGAGCTGCCGGGCGAGGTCGTCGCAGACCGCGCGGACGGCCTCGGTGAACTCGTCCTCGCCCGGGGTGCGGCCGGAGGCGCCGGAGGCGAGCAGCAGCACGGTGTCGTTGGTGGACATGCAGCCGTCGGAGTCGACGCGTTCGAAGGTGGCCCGGGTGGCGGCGCGCAGCGCCCGGTCCAGGGCCGCACTGCCGAGGTCGGCGTCGGTGGTGAGGACGACCAGCATGGTGGCGAGGCCGGGGGCGAGCATGCCGGCGCCCTTCGCCATTCCGCCGACGGTCCAGCCGTCGCCGGTGACGACGGCGGTCTTGTGGACGGTGTCGGTGGTCTTGATGGCGAGGGCGGCCTTCTCCCCGCCGTGCTCGGTCAGCCGCGCGGCGGCCTCCTCGACCCCGGGCAGCAGCTTGTCCATGGGCAGCAGGACGCCGATGAGGCCGGTGGAGCAGACGGCCACCTCCCCGGCACCGATGCCGAGCACGTCGGCGGCCTTCTCCGCGGTGGCGTGGGTGTCCTGGAAGCCCTTGGGGCCGGTGCAGGCGTTGGCGCCGCCGGAGTTGAGGACGACGGCGGTCAGTTCGCCGCTCCTGAGGACCTGCTCGGACCACAGCACCGGCGCGGCCTTCACGCGGTTGGTGGTGAAGACGCCCGCGGCCGCGCGGCGCGGCCCGGTGTTGACCACGAGGGCCAGGTCGGCATCACCGCTCTCCTTGATCCCGGCGGCGATGCCCGCCGCCGTGAACCCCTGTGCTGCCGTCACGCTCACTGTGTCTCCTTGTCCGCTGCTCCGCCCGGGCACGGCACCGGTACGGGCGTCCTGGTCCGCTGCGGCCCGGCGGCCGGGCGCGTCCCGCTCACGGCGCGATCCCGGCGGCCGTGAGCCCGGTGGTCTCGTCGAGGCCGAGGGCGAGGTTCATGCTCTGCACGGCGCCGCCCGCGGTGCCCTTGGTCAGGTTGTCGATGGCGCTGATGGCGATGATGCGGCCGGCGGCCTCGTCGTGGGCGACCTGGACCTGCGCGGCGTTGGAGGCGTGGACCGACGCGGTGGCGGGCCACTGCCCCTCGGGCAGCAGGTGGACGAAGGGTTCGTCGGCGTAGGCCTTGCGGTAGGCGGCGCGGACGGTGTCCGCGGTGACACCCGGCTTCGCCGCGGCGCTGCAGGTGGCGAGGATGCCGCGGGGCATCGGCGCGAGGGTCGGGGTGAAGGAGACGGAGACCCGCTCGCCCGCCGCCGCGCTGAGGTTCTGCACCATCTCGGGGGTGTGCCGGTGGCCGCCGCCCACGCCGTAGGGCGTCATGGAGCCCATGACCTCGCTGCCCAGCAGGTGCGGCTTGGGGGCCTTGCCCGCGCCGGAGGTGCCGGAGGAGGCGACGATCACGGCTTCCGGTGCGGCGAGCTGGGCGGCGTACGCGGGGAACAGCGCGAGCGTGACGGCGGTCGGGTAGCAACCGGGCACCGCGATGCGCTTGGACCCCTCCAGCGCAGCGCGGGCGCCCGGAAGTTCGGGGAGGCCGTAGGGCCAGGTACCGGCGTGCGGGGAGCCGTAGAAGACCTCCCAGTCGGCCGCGTCCCGCAGCCGGAAGTCGGCGCCCATGTCGACGACCAGGGTGCCGGAGCCGAGCTGTTCGGCGACGGCGGCGGACTGGCCGTGCGGCAGCGCGAGGAAGACGACGTCGTGCCCGGCGAGGGTGTCCGCGGTGGTCGGCTCCAGGACCCGGTCGGCCAGCGGCAGCAGGTGCGGCTGCAGCGCGCCGAGCCGCTGTCCGGCGTTGGAGTTGCCGGTCAGGGCTCCGATCTCGACCTCGGGGTGGGCGAGGAGCAGGCGCAGCAGTTCCCCGCCCGCGTATCCGCTCGCTCCGGCCACTGCCGCACGTACCGCCATGCCACTCCTCCTCCGGGACAGCATGACTATACGTTTCCATGCACTTTTATGCAATCTCCCCGAGCCGAGGGCGCCGGCCCACCTGCGACCGGTCCACGAGGGCGTCCGAGCAGCCACCGAAGTAGCCTCCGCAGGCACCCCTTGGACCACACCACCGGGAGGAACCAGTGTCATACCGGCAACAGCTCACCCCCGAGGACAAGCTCACCCCCGAGGAGAAGCTCGCCGACGCGAAGAAGCTGTTGGGCCTCCCTCGTATCGTCGTGATCTGCGGCTCCACCCGCTTCATGACCGAGATGAACGAGGCCGATCTGCGGGAGACCGAAGCCGGAAAGATTGTCGTCAAACCGGGCTGTGACATGAAGTCCCCGCACGAGCTCTGGTCCGATCCCGTCGAGGCCGAGGCGCTGAAGGTGCGACTCGGCGATCTGCACCGGGCGAAGATCCGGCTCGCCGACGAGGTGCTCGTAGTCGGCGACTACGTCGGAGACAGCACCCGGGCCGAAATCGCCTACGCCCGTTCGCTGGGCAGGCCCGTGCGGTTCACGCACCCCGAAGTCGACCCCGACGCCTGACCGCCCGCCGCCATCTCGACGACCAGCGCGGGCAGCCCGCCGCCTCACGGAGACCGGCGGACCGCCGACTCGGCCGGCTCGGCACCGGACTGAGCGGCAGGACGGGGGAGCGCCGGCGGGGCCTGACCCGGGGTTTCACGCGACGTCGCGCGAGCGCCGGAGACCACCGGCCGCGACGGGACCCGACCCGCCTGGTCCGCGACCGCCGCGGGGCGTCCCGCGGCCCCCTGCGGGGTCGGCGGCGGGGCGGGCGACAATGGGGGCGGCGGACGACGGCGAGGGAGTGCGGCTCGGTGGACGACTTCTGGCCGGTGCCCGACGTGCTGGCACATCTGGCCGGGCGGTGGCGGGTGGAGCGGACGGTGCTGGACCTGGCGACCGGGGACGAGGGGCGGTTCACGGGCACCGCCGACTTCGAGCCGGGGACCGGGACGGCGGCAGGCGGGCTGGTGCATCGGGAGTCCGGCACCTTCCGCTGGCGGGGCGTCGCACGGCCCGCCGGGCGCACGCTGCACTTCCTGCCGGGCGGCACGCCCGGACGCGCCGAGGTGCGGTTCGCGGACGGACGGCCCTTCCACGACCTGGACCTGACCCGCGGCCACCACGTAGCCGACCACCCCTGCGCGGCGGACCTCTACCGGGGAGAGTTCACCGTGCGGGACGCGGATCACTGGCGCGCGGTGTGGCGCGTCCGGGGCCCCGCCAAGGACCTCGTACTGACGACCGGCTACGCCCGCGTGGGCTGAGCCCAGGCGCCGTCGAGGCGCAGGTTCCAGCGGCCGCCGTGGCCGGTGACCGTGGTCGTCGACAGCGGCCGCACGTCGATGTTCCAGTACGCCGGGGGCGGCGCCTTGAGGGCGTAGACCAGTGCGGCGCGGATCACGGACGGCTCGGCCACCGCCACGATCCGGCCGCCGTCGTCGACCGGCCGGGTGTCGAGCCAGCCGCCGACGCGGGTGATGAAGGCGAGCAGCGACTCCCCGCCGTGCGGGCTGGAGCGCGGATCGGCGAGCCAGGCGTTCACCGCCTGCGGCTCGCGGGCCATCGCGTCGCGGAGTGTCATCCCGCGCCAGCGGCCCATGTCGCAGTCCCGCAGGGCGAGCTGGACCAGCGGGGCGTACCCGAGCGCGTCGCCGGTGGCACGGCTGCACGGCGTGGGCGAGCAGTAGCGCAGCTCCGCGGAGCCGAGCGGCAGCAGACCGCCGACCGCGCGCTGCACTTCCTCCCAGCCGCCCTGATCCAGGGGCCGGTCGTCCTCGAAGCGCTCGGCGAACGGCGCGGAGCTGCGCGCGGCCGCGACGAACGTGACCCGAACAGACATGTGTGGATGGTGATCCGACTCACTGTGCAGGTCAAGAGGTATCGACCAGGAGTTACCGAGGGTTGCTCACCGGGAACCCAGCGCCATCCACCGCTCGGGGTGCTCCAGCGGCCGGAAACCGGCCTCCTCGTACACGCCGTGCGCGTCCTGGGTGGTGGCGAGCAGGACGCGCCGCAGCCCGAACGGACGCAGGTGCTGAGATCTCGTGTCCGACGACGGGGAACGGAGTGTCGATCACGGCGGGATGCTCGCAGCCTCGGGGAGCCACGGTCGAACCGATATCCGCGGCCCGGTCGAACCGATATCCGCGACCCGGCCGGGCCGGATCGCGGTCGACGGCCGGCGGGGCCGGGGGGCCGCGCCGTCAGCGGAGCACCTCCTCGCAGGCCCGGTGCAGCCGCCGCACCCCCTCGGCGATCTCGCCCTCCCCCGCGACCGCCGCGAAACTGAGCCGTGTGTGGGCTGCCGGGGGCTCGGCACTGAAGTACGGGCGGCCCGGGGCCGTGGCGACCCCGGCGCGCAGCGCGGCGGCGGTCCAGGCGGTCTCGTCGGCGCCCTCGGGCAGCCGTACCCACAGGTGGTAGCCCCCGGAGGGGATGTGCGGCAGCGACAGCCCGGGCAGGTTCAGCCGCAGCGCGGCGGTCATGGCGTCGCGCCGGGACCTCAGTTCGGCGGCGAGGGTGCGCAGGTGGCGGGGCCAGGCGGGCGAGCCGACGAGTTCCAGGGCGGCTTCCTGGAGCGGCCGCGGCACGAAGAACATGTCGACGACCTGGATCGCCCGCAGCCGTTCCAGTACCGGCCCTCGGGCGGCGAGCGCGCTGACCCGCAGGCTCGGCGAGGTGGCCTTGGTCAGCGAGCCGACGTGGACGACGACTCCGTCGGGGTCGTCGGCGGCCAGCGGGCGGGGCAGCGGGCCGGCGTCCTCGTGCGCGAGCCGGCGGACGAAGTCGTCCTCGACGACGAAGGCTCCGGCCCGGCGGGCGATGCGCAGCACCTCCCCGCGCCGCTCGGGGGCGAGGACGGCGCCGGTCGGGTTCTGGAACAGCGGCTGGCACACGAACACGCGGGCGCCGGTCGCGCGGAACGCGTCGGCGAGCAGGGCCGGGCGCACGCCGTCCGGGTCGACCGGTACGGGGACCGGGCGGAGGCCGGCCGAGCGGGCGACGGCAAGCATGCCGGGGTAGGTGGGCGACTCGACCAGCACCGGCGCGCCCGGCGGGGCGAGGGCGCGCAGCGCGGTGGTGAGCGCCGCCTGGCCGCCGGCGCTGATGAGCACCTCGGCGCCGGTCACCGCGCCGCCGATGCCTCGGGCGAACCAGTCCCGCAGCTCGGGCAGCCCGTCCAGCGGCGGCCGCGTCCAGGCGCCGGGGCGCCGGCCGGCCCGGGCCAGCGCCGCCGCCATCGCCCGTTCCGGCTGGAGGGAGGGGTGGAGATAGCCGCCGTTGAACTCGATCACGCCGGGCGGCGGCGCGGCCAGCGAAGCGGTCACGCCGGAGGCGTCCGCGGAGCGGGGTACGGCGGCGCCGTCGGCGCTGAGGGCGACCTCCTGCCAGGAGGTGTCGCCGGACGGTTCGGCGGGTGTGCGGGGCCGGGCCCGGAAAGCGCCGGCGCCGGGGCGGGTCACCACCAGGCCGTCGGCCGCGAGCCGGGCGAGGGCGCGGGAGACGGTGACCGGGCTCACCCGGTACCGGTCCACGAGTGCCCGACTGGAGGGGAGCTTCTCACCTGGAGAGTAGCGGTTCAGTTCATTTCTCAGCAGGTTCGCCAGCTCTCCGACACTGCTACGCTCATGCATGAGAACACAGAGTAGCGCTATCGCCCCGGTTCCGATAGCGGTCGGCACCGCTCCCGTCCGGCCCTGGGCCGGGCTCCTCCAGGCCGCCCTCGGGGTCCTCGCCTTCTCGCTGACCTTCCCGGCCACCGCCTGGGGCCTGCAGAGCTTCGGTCCGTGGTCGCTGGTGGCCGCGCGGAGCCTGCTGGCCGCGCTGATCGCGGGCGGCTGCCTGCTGGCGGTGCGGGTGCCGCCGCCCGCGCGCCGCCACTGGCCGGGTATCGCCGTCGTCGCGGGTGGCGTGGTGATCGGTTTCCCGCTGCTGACCACCCTCGCCCTGCGCACCTCGACCACCGCGCACGCCGCGGTCGTCGTCGGGCTGCTGCCGCTGACCACCGCGCTGCTGTCGGCGCTGCGCGTCGGGGCCCGGCCCTCGCGTACCTTCTGGCTGGCGGCGCTGGCGGGCGCGGTCGCGGTGGCGGCGTTCACGGTGCAGCAGAGCGGGGGTGCGCTGAGCGGTGCCGACCTGTACCTGTTCGCGGCCCTGCTGGTGTGCGCGGCCGGCTACACCGAGGGCGGTCGGCTGGCGCGGGTGATCCCGGGCTGGCAGGTGATCGCCTGGGCGCTGGTGCTGTGCCTGCCGCTCGCGGTGGCCGGGGCGGCCGTCGCGCTGGCCTGCGAACCGGTACGGCCCACCGTGCACGGTGTGGCCGGGCTGCTGTGGGTCGCGGCCGTCTCGCAGTTCGGGGGCATGGTCGTCTGGTACCGGGGCATGGCGGCCGTGGGCATCCCGCGGGCGAGCCAGTTGCAGTTGGCCCAGCCGCTGCTCACACTGGTGTGGTCGGTGCTGCTGCTCGGCGAGCGGCTGCCCGTGGCCGCCCCCGTGACGGCCGCGGCCGTGCTCGTGTGCATCGCCGTCACCCAGCGGGCGCGTGGCTGACCGGCGCGGCGGCTCGCACGGGTACGCGGTCGCGGCGGGGAGCGGCACCGCGGTCCACCGCTTCCGCATCCTGGTGAGGAGGCCCAGATGCATGCATCCGTGGGCGACCAGCTCGTTCAGCACGGACGGGTGGTCGGTCAGCACGACCAGATCTCCGAAGTCGTGGAGGTGATGGGCGCGCAGGGCGACCCGCCCTACCGCGTCCGCTTCCCGGACGGCCACGAGGCCGTGATGTCGCCGGGCCCGGACTGCGAGATCAGGCACCGGCCGGGCCGGCAGCCCCAGCAGTGACCGGTCGGCGCGGGGCGGTCGCCGACCGCGGATAGTGGTCGGCGACCACTCGCGCCATCGCCCCGGCCCGGTCCGCCGCCACCTCACGGGCGGCGAAGTACACGTGCCCGCGCACCTCCGGGTGGTCCGCGGCGAGCGCAAGGTGCCGGGACAGTTCGGCGGGGTCCCGCCAGGCGGCGGGCTGCGCCGGATCGCCCGCCTTGTACAGCGCCTCGCCGATGTACAGCCGGGTCCGGCTGCCCCGGGCCTCCCGGGCCCACCAGGGCACGAGTACGGCGTAGTCGGCGGCGGTGAAGCCGATGTTCCAGTAGACCTGGGGGGCGAGGTAGTCGATCCACCCCTCGCGCAGCCAGGTGCGGGTGTCGGCGTGCAGGTCGTCGTAGGACTGCGCCCCCGCCTGCGTGCGGGAACCCCCGGGGTCGCTGTCCGCGTTGCGCCACACCCCGAAGGGGCTGATCCCGAACTGGGTGCCTGGCCGGACCTGCGCGACCCGGGCCGCCGTCTCGCGGACCAGGCGGTTCACGTTGTCCCGGCGCCAGGCGGCCCGGTCGGCGAAGGCGCCGCCGTGGCGTTCGTACGCCGCGGTGTCGTCGAAGGTCCGGCCGGCCACCGGATACGGGTAGAAGTAGTCGTCGAAGTGGACGGCGTCCACGGGGTAGCGGCGCACCGC
Source organism: Streptomyces sp. MS06 (assembly GCF_047200655.1). Taxonomy (NCBI): domain Bacteria; kingdom Bacillati; phylum Actinomycetota; class Actinomycetes; order Kitasatosporales; family Streptomycetaceae; genus Streptomyces; species Streptomyces sp. MS06. Next base: position 1,645 of record NZ_JBJZOJ010000058.1, on the reverse strand, counting down.
GTCCATGATCGCCTCCTGGACGAAGGCGCGGACCTGCGGCAGGCCGGGGTTGTAGTAGAGCCGCCCGCCGTAGGGCACCACCCAGTCGGGGTGGAGGCGGGCGGGATGGGAGGGGACGAGCCTCGCGGGGTCCGCGTGGTTCGCGATCCGGTAGGGGTTGAACCAGGCGTGCAGTTGCAGTCCGCGGGCGTGCGCCTGCGCCACCGCCGTGCCCAGCGGATCCCAGCCGGGGTCCCCGCCCTGGGTGCCGGTGAGGTACTGCGACCAGGGCTCGTACGGTGAGGGCCACAGCGCGTCGGCGGTGGGCCGCACCTGGAGGATCACGGTGTTGAGCCGGCGCCGTACCGCCTCGTCGAGGTGGGCGGTCAGCTCCGCGCGCTGGGCGCCCGCCGTCAGCCCGGGGCGGGAGGGCCAGTCCCGGTTCTCCACGCAGGCGAGCCACACCCCCCGCATCTCCCCGGACGGGCCTGCGGCCCCGCCGCCGGCCCCGTCCGTCCGGTGGTGCCGACCGGTGCGCGGCACGGCCGCGGAGGAACCGGCCGACAGCGTCGACAGCGCGGCCACCGCGAACGCCCGCCGCGTCAAGCGCCCCATCCCCGGCCTTCCCTTCACACCGCGGGCCCGTGCCGTCACGGACCGTCCTCGGGCCCAAGAATGCCGCACCCGCACGATCGATCATCGATACTTCGCGGTAACGTGCACGATCGGAGCAGGCACCGGAACACGGCAGCCCTGCGACAGCCGAAGATCTGCGCGGACCGCGCAGGAACCGAAAGGGACGATGTGACGGACTTCCCAGCGGTGGACATCGCGCGCGTCGGAGTGGTGGGCTGCGGCCAGATGGGCGCCGGTATCGCCGAGGTCTGCGCCCGCGCCGGGCTCGACGTCAAGGTCGCCGAAACCACCGGCGAGGCCCTGGAGATCGGCCGTACCCGGCTGTTCAACTCCCTGGGCAAGGCCGCCGACCGCGGCAAGATCAGCGAGGAGGAGCGGGAGGCGACGCAGAGCCGCCTGCACTTCACGACCGACCTCGGCGAGTTCGCGGACCGCGATCTGGTGATCGAGGCCGTGGTGGAGAACGAGCAGGTCAAGACGGAGATCTTCCAGGTCCTGGACCAGGTCGTGACCCGGCCCGACGCGATCCTCGCCTCGAACACCTCGTCCATCCCGCTGGTGAAACTGGCCGTGGCCACCTCCCGCCCGGACCAGGTCGTGGGCATCCACTTCTTCAACCCCGCCCCGGTGCAGCAGCTCGTCGAGCTGATCCCGGCGCTGACCACTTCCGAGGGCACGCTGAGCCGGGCCCAGCTGTTCGCCGAGAAGGCGCTCGGCAAGCACGCCATCCGGGCTCAGGACCGCTCCGGCTTCGTGGTCAACGCGCTGCTCATCCCCTACCTGCTGTCCGCCATCCGGATGTTCGAGACCGGCATCGCCAGCCGCGAGGACATCGACAACGGCATGGAGATGGGCTGCGCGCACCCGATGGGTCCGCTGAAGCTCTCCGACCTGATCGGCCTGGACACCGTGGCGTCGGTCGCGCAGAGCATGTACGAGGAGTACAAGGAGCCGCTGTACGCCGCTCCCCCGCTGCTGCAGCGGATGGTCGACGCCGGCCGGCTGGGCCGGAAGTCCGGCTCGGGGTTCT